>JABSRR010000034.1 GCA_013215025.1 Pseudomonadales bacterium | reverse complement strand
TTGGCCCGTCGCGCTTTTGCCAGTCAATCGGCCTCGCTTTTCGAAGCGGCTCAGCTAAGCGGCCTTTCTGCCCAGCAGCAGTTTTTTCGCCTTAGCCTGCCGATGGCGAGACCTGCGATTATTGCCGGCATGGCTTTAGCGCTGATGGAAACCCTAGCCGACTATGGTACGGTTGAATATTTTGGCATTGATGTTTTCAGTACCGGCATTTTTCGCACCTGGTTCGGCCTAGGAGACGCTACCGCAGCCAGCCAGCTGGCGTCAATATTGTTAATCGCGGTCATTGCCCTACTCTGTCTTGAAAAAATGCATCGCCGAAAAGCCGCGTTTGTTCAGGGACAAACCAAGCTGGTGCAGCGCATTAACCTTAAACCATTAAGCCAAGCGCTGGCAATTAGCTTTTGTGTCAGCGTGATAAGTTTGGGTTTTTTGCTGCCGTTTTTACAACTCAGCTACTGGACGTTTTGGCAAAACACTGCGCCGTTTAATCAGGCTTTTTGGCAGCTGAGTTTCAACAGCCTTTTACTCGCCGCCTTAACAGCAATGGCCGCGATTGTCTTAGCGGTGGCGTTTAGCTATTTACAGCGCTTTATGCGCGACAATCCGATCAGCAATGCGATGGTATTTTTAGCCGGACTTGGCTATGCCTTACCCGGCACGATTATCGCGATTGGCGTAATGATTCCCTTTACCATGCTCGACAAAGGCTTGAATGCTATCAGCGAATCGCTTTTCTCAGTGTCGCCTGGCTTAATATTTTCAGGCAGCCTATTCATCTTAGTGTTTGCCTATTTAATTCGGTTTTTGCCAATTGCCCTAGGTAGCCTGCAAACGGCTATGCAGACCATTGATCCGGCACTGGATGATGCAGCGCAAAATCTTGGTGAAACCAAGCCTAGAATCATCGCTAAAGTGCATTTACCCTTGATTAAATCGAGCTTGTTTGCTGCGGCGCTGTTAGTATTTGTTGACACCTTAAAAGAACTGCCGGCAACCCTAGCACTGCGGCCATTTAATTTTAATACCCTGGCGGTGCGAAGCTTTGAACTTGCCAATGATGAACGATTAGCGGCAGCGGCCCCAGCTGTTATCATGATTGTGTTGGCTGGCCTATTGCCGGTGATTTTGCTAAATGCCTCAATTCACCAGTCTGAGAAAAATAATGCCTGAGCCGATTCTTGAGATTAGCCAACTCTCTTTAAGCTATCATCAACAGCTTAAAGTGTTAGACGATATTAGCCTCCATTTATTAGATGGCGAAATTGCCTGCCTGCTAGGCCAGTCTGGCTGTGGCAAGACCTCACTATTGCGCGCAATTGCCGGCTTTGAAAAACCCAGTGACGGTGAAATTTTACTGCGTCAGCAGGCATTATTTTCAATAAACGAAATCATGCCGATCGAACAGCGCAATGTCGGCATGGTGTTTCAAGACTATGCGCTGTTTCCGCATTTAAATGTTGCCCAGAATATTAGCTTTGGCCTCAAGCGTTCGCGCAGTCGACAGCAAGAAAATGCGCAGCGTTTACATCAAATACTTGAACTGTTAGAACTAAGTGCACACAGCAGCAAGTTTCCGCATCAGCTATCCGGTGGACAACAGCAGCGCGTGGCGATTGGTCGCGCAATCATTACCCAGCCTGATCTTCTGCTGCTGGACGAACCCTTTTCTAATCTCGATGTGTATCTGCGTGACAAGCTTGCCTATGACCTGCGCCAGTTATTAAAGTCTCAAGGGATTAGCGCCTTAATGGTAACGCATGACCAAGAGGAAGCATTTAGTTTTGCAGACCGCATTGCGGTCATGCATGAAGGGAAGATAGAGCAGTACGCCACCGCCAAGACACTGTATAACAAACCCGCCTCTGCCTATGTTGCCAATTTTATTGGTCGCGGCGAAGTCTTAACGTATCAGCAGGCGGTAAAGCTTAACCCCGAATTACAAGACAATCGGCCGTTTTATCTCTTTCGCCCTGAGCAGCTCATGGCTTCAGCACAGGGGACAATTGAAGCATCGCTAGTGCGGCTGATTAATCAAGGGCATAGTCAACTTTTACATTGTCGTATTGACGCCAACACGATGGTTTATGCCAAGGCTGAGACTGAGTTTGAGTGTCTACCCGGAGAGACTATAAAGCTGCAGCTCGCCATTGATTGAATCCGCTTGAATGACAATTCTGCAACATTGCAGATATGGCTAAAAGTCTATTTCATTGTTGTATATATTTGCTATATTCGTCTACTTTGCTTCATTAATTAAGTTCCTTCATGCATTCAGTTGTTCCGTTTTTTCAACCTATTATTAGCGCCAGCACAGCCGAAGTTGTTGGCCATGAAACCCTTGCCAGAGTCCAACATGCAGACGGCAGCATTGGCTCTGCTGGCGAATTATTGTTTTCACCCGCACTGTCTAAGTCAGAACGTTTAAATACCGACCGTTTAATTCGCCGCTTGGCGCTAGAAAAATTTGCCGCAAGCGGTGATCACCGTGGCTATCTAACGCTCAATATTTCACCTGAGTGGATCGACTATACCGAAGGTAGTGACCCGTATACCGTCAACCTTATTAAAGATCTAGGCATCAACCCTGAAAATATTGTGATTGAGCTGATTGAAACCTCGGCCAATGAAGATTTATTGCGTCGCGTGATTCACAGCTATAAAGATTTTGGTTTAAAGGTTGCGATTGATGATTTTGGTGCCGGCCATTCAAGCTTTGACCGGGTGATTAGTCTGCATCCTGATATCATCAAACTCGATATGGCGCTATTTAATAAGGCACTTCAGCGTGGCGGCAAGGCAGAGCATTTGATTGACTCTATCTGTTTTTTAGCGGAGCGCCTGGGCAGCAAGGTATTAGCCGAGGGTGTGGAGAACTTAAAAGGCTTTAGTTACTCACAAAAATTTGGCGCTGAACTGCTGCAGGGTTACTTGTTTAGCCCAGCCAATGCAGAATTTACTAAGCCGCATGCTTTTAGCCAGCATATTGATAAGCTAAGACAAGAATATGTCACTATTGAAACAGCAGCATTGGCTAAAAAAACTATTATACGTAATGTGTTAGACAGTCAGCTGCTAAAGCTAGTTGGCAATACGCATTATGCTAGCGATCTGAATACCGCGTCCTTGTCGGTATTAACGCACCCTGACTTTTTTAAATTATATATTTGCAATACGATCGGCAATCAAATCAGCAACAATTTCTTTTATGACAATGGCAAATGGCTAGAGTCCGCACCTGAGAGCAATACCAATCTGAGCTGCCGGCCTTATTTTTGCCAGTTACAGTCGGCGTTACGATTTTCGGAGCAGCCAATTGTGACTTGTGCGCCTTATCATGACCTACAAAGCAAGCAAATTACCGAAACCACAGCCTGTCGCTTGGATGACGGCAACACCTTATTTATAGACGTCAAGCATCGTCGATAAAGATGTTTCAAAAGCTACTTAGTGAGCTTGTTATTGGCGAGTTAAGCTGTATGACTGTGCCGAGCCATATATTCAGCAAACCAGCATCTACAAACTAATCCTTTATCGGTTTAGTGTCACTTAAATGCGAGCGTTAGCTGATTAGGCGTAGCGCGCCTGGCCTCGGTATAACCCTTTAAACTCAAGACCATTTTGATAACGCTTGTAGGCTTTTCCACGATACACCACATATTCTTCGTCGTCAGCGCGCGAGGCTTTACCTTCCGCCACATCTGAATTGACGATTGACGATTTCTTTTTAGCGTTAGGCTCAAGGTGCGAGGCGTTCAAGCCGGCAAAGCTGATTAAATCATGATAGGCGACTTCAAGTGCCTCTGAGTCTGTCAGCTCGACATACTCTTTTAGCATCTCTAAAAACTCTGGATGAGACAGCACCAACTTAACGCCAAGCTCTTCTTGCACCAATAAGATACAATTTTTGGCGGCTTTGATCGCCGTTGGATCTAGCAACCACGATTTATTGCTCATATAGACCTCCATAGTGGGAAAGCACCACTGTATAACAGCGCATGCATAGCATGTGCCAAATACGCAGAGGGAACCGTGGTTAGCTTTATTGCGTTTTTAGACTGCCACCGCTGTGCATTTATTGCTTAAATGGCAGCGCTGCTTGGCATTGTTGATAATACGCCTCAATATGCGGCTTTTCATCGCGGGTAAACTGCGCAATGGCCTGATGAAAACCAGGGTGGTGAAGATAGTGCAGCGATTCAGTGAACACAGGCTGAAAACCTCGCTGAATTTTATGCTCGCCCTGTGCGCCCGCATCAATATGCTGAAGCTTATGGGCAATACAGTATTCAATCGCCTGATAATAACAGGCCTCAAAATGCAGAAAATCAAACTCTTGATAGCAACCCCAATAACGCCCATACAAGGTGTGGCGGTCTTTAAAAAACAGCGAGGCCGCACAAAGCTCGGGGCCGCTCTCGCCATCACGCTCAGCCACTAACAATAGCAGCTGCTGGTTCGCATTGGCGCCAAGCTTGAGGAAAAAATCGGCGGTTAAATAGCCTTGATGACCCGAGCGCTTGGCATAAGTAAGCTGATACAGCTGAGCAAATTGTCGCCATAAGGCCTCCGTCACTTCTGCACCGGCGATAAACCGACACTGAATGCCCTGTGCCGCCACCTGAGCCCGCTCTTTTTTGACATTTTTTCGCTTACGCGAAGAAAAGCTGGCTAAGAAATCGTCAAAGCTTTGATAGTCGCGGTTATACCAGTGAAACTGCACCCCCAGGCGCCGCGGCAGATCAGCTTGCCAGTGCTGTGACTCAATAAATAGCCCATGCCAACCGGAGAGCTGCTGCTGTTCGCATAAGTGTTGAATGGCGGACAATATGGCTTGCTCTAGCGCTTGCTGATCGGCATCGGCATGCACCACATAACGGGGTCCGGCACAGGGTGTAAAGGGGATTGCGGTCAGCAGCTTTGGGTAGTAATCGAGCCGATGCTGATAATAGGCATTGGCCCACTGATGATCAAACACATATTCGCCATAGCTATGTGTCTTGAGATAGCAGGGCATTAACGCGACTAGCTGATCAGCAATATACGCTAGGCAATGCTGAGGCTGCCAGCCGGTATGCTCGCAGCAGCTGTTAGAGTCTTCCAACGCCGCTAAAAAATCATACTGAATAAAGGGGTAGTCTATCTGCTGACTGGCGAGACAGGCTTGCCAGTCAGCGCGTGCACATTGATGAATACTGTCAATAAATTTTATCTTGAGTTCGGATGCGTTCACCGTCAAACCTTTTCGATTAAGGCATAGTCTAAGGCAATGCCCAAGAACAATACGCAGCCCACCCAATTATTATTCATAAACGCTTGAAAACAGGCCTGTCGCTCCCGGTCGGCAATCAGCCACTGTTGATAGGCAAACAAACAGGCAATCACAATGGTACTGAAAAAATAAATAATCCCCAGCTGATATTTATAGCCCACCACAAATAAAATAAAGCTAGTAAATAGCTGCAGCAGCGCCGTAATCAGGCGGTCATGGTCAGCGAACAAAATCGCCGTCGACTTCACTCCAATGCGTAAGTCATCATCTCGATCAATCATCGCATAGAAGGTGTCATAGACCACGGTCCAGACCAGAATGGCAACATAAAATACCCATGACTGCCTAGGCACCGTCGACAGCTCGGCACTTTGCGCCATAATCACGCTCCATGAAAACGCCGCACCTAAGACCACTTGAGGAAAATAGGTATAGCGTTTCATAAACGGATAGCTGGCGGCCAGCAATATCGCGACCAGTGATAAAGCGATGGTTAGTAAATTGGTAAACAGCACGAGTACAAAGGCCAGCACGGCCAACACCAAAAATAGCCTAATCGCCTCTTGTGCGCTTACCTGACCTGTGGCTAATGGTCTATCTTGGGTGCGCTTAACACGGCCATCGATGTGTCGATCGGCATAGTCGTTTATCACACAGCCGGCCGAGCGCATTAGCCAGGCGCCAAGCGAAAAAATCAGCAAATTTTTCCAGCTGGGCATGCCTTCGGCAGCGAGCCACAAACCACACAAGGTGGGCCATAAAATTAATAAGGTACCGATCGGTCGATCTAGCCGCATTAACTTGGCGTAAGCGGGCCAATGATCTAAATAAAGCCCAAGTTTCTGCATCATAACGCCTTACACCTTTATCAATACATTGCTGTTAAAGCAGACAGTCGCTGAGGAAAGTTTCAGCTACTAATAGCGGCTGGCGTCGCAGTACAAATACCGAACGCCGACTGATGACTTTTTGCTCCGCTAATTGCAGCGCCGCCGGCGCGGCGCAGAGCTGGCTTAAATTGCCTGAAAAAATTTCAAACTGACTACGCTGGAGTTTAGGGTCTTTGAATAATAAAGCGCCCAGTGCTGAGTTGCGCAGCTTTTTCAAAAACCCCAGCGCACCGTGCAGACTCTGGGTCGGAATCACGCTGCGCGCATAGACCCAGGGCTGATCATCAACCCAAAGCTTAACCTCGCGAATCAAGCAATGTCGACTCGGTGACAAGCCCAGCGCAATCGCCTCATCTAAGCGCGGTTTCGCAAAACCTTGGCTAATTACCTCTACGGCAAAGGATTGCTGACTGCAGGCGATTAAACGCTCGGTTAATGAACTTTGATCCAGCAATGCCGCGCTGTCTTCTACGGATAGCTGCGCAACCGTGACTCGGTTGGCTGGCCGATACAAGTTAAACACCCATTTTTTCCCATCATTTGCCTGCGCACAAGAATGTCTTAATCACGGTTTGGTTGCAAGCCTCTAGCCCGCATGCCTTAACAGATTGTATAGTCTTTAGCCGTCGCGACACTTGAGAATTTTGCTGTGCAGAGTATAGTGTGCGATCTCAAATAATTGATTACATAATCGCCGCGCAGATTGCCTGTCAATATTGCTCGGCAGACGTTTATAGAAGGTAAAAATTTCATGGCACAGTGGGAATGTATTGTATGTGGCTGGGTATATGACGAAGCCAAAGGTGATCCCGAAAATGGCGTCGCAGCAGGCACCAAATGGGACGATGTTCCAGAAAGCTGGTTATGCCCTGACTGCTGCGTTGGCAAAGAAGATTTTGAAATTGTCGCAGGCACTGAAGACGAAGTGGTTGCCAGTGATGATAGTGACTCTGCTGCCGAAGCTGATAACGGCCCCTTGGTGATTATTGGCACCGGCTTAGCAGGTTATAACTTGGTAAAAGAGATTCGCCGCATCGACGCTGACAAGCCAATTATTATGCTGACCAGTGATGATGGCCACAACTACTCAAAACCCATGCTGTCGACGGGCTTTACCAAAAACAAAGATGCTGCGGCCCTATCCATGGGTGATGCTGGCAAAATGGCATTGCAGTTTAACGTGAGCATTTGGACCAATACCGTGGTTAGCGCCATTGATACTGATCACCAGCGTCTAAGCTTGAGCACCGGCGCATCGCTCGAATACGGCAAGCTAGTTATTGCCTGGGGTGCGGATACGATCAAGCCGCCGATGGAAGGCGATGGTCTAGACATGGTGTTCTCTATCAACGACCTTGTTGATTACGATAACTTCCGTAAAGCCATGAGCAAGGCTGAAGCGAAAAAAGTAGCGATTATTGGTGGCGGTTTGATTGGTTCAGAATTCACCAATGACTTGCAAAACGGTGGTTTTGAAACCGAAACAATTGACCCGATGGGTTATACCTTGCCAACCTTGCTACCAGAAGCCGCGGGTAAAGCGGTGCAGACTGCATTAGAAGCGCAAGGTGCTAAGTTTCATTTTGGTCCACTCGACAGCGGCGAGTTTGGCCCAGTTGCTACGGCCGTTAACAAAACTGACAGCGGTGTTGAAGTGGTGCTTAACAATGGCGTGAGCATCGCAGCTGACGCTGTTGTCTCAGCGGTTGGCGTACGCCCTCGCATTGCCTTGGCCGAAGCCTCTGGGATTGCGGTGAATCGTGGCGTTATCGGTAACAAATTTTTAGAAACCTCAGCCAAAAATGTCTACACCCTCGGCGACTGTGCTGAGATAGAAGGTCACGTGCTGTTTTATGTAGCACCGCTATTGGCAGGCGCCAAGGCCTTAGCAAAAACCTTAACTGGCACGCCAACCGAAGTTAGCTACCCTGCCATGCCGGTAACCATTAAAACGCCAACCTGCCCGGTCGTTGTGTCACCTGCACCTCGTGACGCTGAAGGCGAGTGGACTATTGATGCCAATGGCGCTGATGTTGTGGCTGAATTCCGCAACGGCGCTGGCGAGTTATTGGGCTTTGCATTAACCGGCGCCAATGGCGTGAAAGAAAAAATGCGCTTACAAAAAGAGCTACCGCCGATCATGGCCTAGTGCTTTTGCCAGCACAGACAGGCCAGCATTTGCTGGCCTTTTTTATGCCTTAAATTTGCTACTCAAGCTTTTGCTGTGTTCGCTGACAATCGCTTGGTAACCCAGCGAAATGCAGGCTTTTCAATCAGATGGTGCGCCACTAAGGTCAATGCCACCGTAGCCAACAAAAAGCCCACAATATAAATCCCCTTCTGCCAGCCAGCAGCCGCGGCATAATCACTGGGGTTAGCAAACAATGCGCTCAGTACCAGCAAGGCCGCATGCGCTAAATATAAGCAAAATGAAATATGCCCGCCATAAATTGCCCAGCGGTGAGTCAGCCAACTGGCGCTAATATGTTGTCGTGCCAGCAAGTAAATAAGCAGCATAAAAAACGGTAAAACGCCGATCATTAACCAAGTTTCCGGCTGAAGCAGTACCGCTAACATCGGCCAAAAAAGCCAGTTCAGCTGTTTTGGCTGGGCAGCAGGCTGCTGCCAGCACAGCCTGCATAGCAGAATACCGCTGGCAAAACTCGGCAACACACGAATCACGCCAACGCCGTTAATACCCTGCTGCTGCATACTGACCGCAGCCGCTACGATCTCTAGAATATATAAAGCGATGATTAGCAATAAAGTCACCAGCGGACGACCAGCTGCAGGTTTTAATGCCGCCACATACAGCGGGAACAACAGATATACCAACCATTCACAGCTGATCGACCAAGAGGCAAAATTCCAGCTTACCGTCATCGGTAGACTCCATGACTGCACCAGCAGCAGGCTTTTCACCAATTCACTGAGATTAAACTCAACTGCGCGTTCAGGAATATTGCGCATATAGCTGGCCGCTTGCTGATATTCGGCGCCGAGGTAGAGCATAATCGGTATAGCGACCAATAGGGTGGTAAACAGATGCACCGGAAAAATCCGCGCCAGCCGACGCACAATAAATGGCCAGAACTGCCCCTGCTGCTGAATCGTATCAAAATAGCTGTAAGCGATTACAAAACCGCTCAACACAAAAAAGGCATCAACTGCCAAATGGCCGGCTGAGGTATAGTCAGAAAATATCGAGCGGTTAGGAAACAGCGAGGCAAGTACAAACTGGCTAAAATGCATGACGAAAATTGCACTAGCGAGGTAAAAGCGTAAGCCTGTGAGTGACTGAATATGTGGCCTAGCTTGGCGGATCGCCATACAAAATGCTCGGTTTTTATTATTGTTTGCTAGCTCAAAAAAGTTTTTCTTTTCTCGCGCTACCCCTGATTGAGGGCATTACCTTATAATAAGTGCGCATCCTTATCAATTATTGGTCGCAGAGCAAATATGCCGCAAAGCTATATCAAAAAAATCCTTGAAGCGAATGTCTATGATGTCGCGATTGAGACGCCGCTGCAACACGCGCGCTTTTTATCCAAGCGCCTGAATAATCAGGTGATGATCAAGCGCGAAGACTTACAGCCGGTATTCTCGTTTAAGCTGCGCGGCGCCTATAATCGCATGCGCCAACTGAGTGCCGACGAAAAAGCGCGCGGCATTGTTGCCGCATCGGCCGGCAACCATGCGCAGGGCGTTGCCTATTCGGCACAAAAGCTTGGCGTCAAGGCGACAATTGTGATGCCAAAAACCACGCCAACCATCAAAGTTGATGCGGTAAAATCTTGGGGCGGCAAAGTTGTCCTGCATGGCGACACCTATGACGAAGCGGCAAGCTATGCCAAACAGCTGGTATTAGACAAGGGCATGACCTATGTGCACCCTTACGATGACCCCGAGGTTATCGCCGGCCAGGGCACCATTGGCATGGAGATTTTGCGCCAAATCAACCATGTTGATTATATCTTTGTACAAGTTGGCGGTGGCGGTATGGCAGCCGGCATTGCCGCCTATGTAAAATATGTGCGTCCAGAAGTAAAAATCATCGCGGTTGAACCAGAGGATGCAGCCTGCCTAAAAGCCGCGATGGATGCGAATCGTCGCGTGACGCTGCCCGAGGTTGGCATTTTTGCCGATGGCGTCGCTGTTGCGCAAATCGGCAAAGAGACCTACCGGATTCTGAAAGCCACTGTCGACGAGGTGATCACTGCCAATACCGATGAAATGTGCGCGGCCATTAAAGATATCTTTGAAGACACGCGTTCGATCTCAGAACCTGCTGGTGCGCTATCGCTGGCCGGCCTAAAAAAATATGCCGAGCTGCATCAGCTGCAAGGCAAAACCATGGTCTGTGTTGAGAGCGGCGCCAACACTAATTTTGATCGTTTGCGCTATATTTCTGAGCGCACCGAATTTGGCGAAAAACGTGAAGCGGTGTTCAGCGTAGAGATCCCTGAGCGCCCAGGCAGCTTTAAGCAATTTTGCAGCACCATCGGCAAACGCAGCATCACCGAGTTTAATTATCGCTACAACCAAGCCAGCAGTGCGCATATTTATGTCGGCATGCAGATTAAATCGATGCAGGATAAAGAGGCTGTGCAGCAAAAGTTAGATCAGCGCGGCTATCCGGTGATCGATATGAGCGATAACGAAATGGCGAAAAACCATGTGCGGCATATGGTTGGCGGACACAGCCAGCAGGTCGATGATGAGGTAGTGTATCGCTTTGAGTTTCCTGAGCGACCAGGCGCGCTGCTGGATTTTCTTGAACAGCTAGGCTCGCATTGGAATATTTCGATGTTTCACTATCGCAATCACGGCAGTGCTTATGGTCGCGTGCTGGTCGGCCTGCAGGTACCCCAGGCTGAGCGCAAAACCATACCGACGCTGTTGAAGGCCCTGGGTTATCGCTATATTGATGAAACTGAGAACCCTGCCTACACGCAATTCTTAAAATAAAAGCACTAAAACCATTGGCTTAGCCAACAAAGCTGACAAAATTGTTTTATTTGTTTGCATAAGCCATTGTTTGCTTGACATCGCCTCATCTATTGGCTAATTTTTGATCAACTGATCACGCTTATAGCGAGGCACACCATGAATCGCGAAAATATACTCGATTTAACGGTTTTGTTATTCATAGCTGGCATGCTCATCACCGTTGCCAGTCAGTTTTTCATCCATTAAGTGCGGCGTATCGCCACTGGCTTTACATCAGAACTTTAGGCAGGATATATCGCGCCTAAAATTCGCTCTCCTTTGGCACCAGTCACCGTGGGTGCATTACTGGTCTCACCCCGAATTAAGCAGCGCGCTAACCAAGCGAATGCGATAGCCTCTAAATACTCAGCCGACATACCCAACTGCTCGGTCGTCTCAACTGGGCGCTCAGCCAGCGCGGCAATTCGCTGCCGTAGTTGGGTATTTTTAGCGCCGCCACCACATAAATAAATCGCCTCAATATTCGCATCAAGGCCAGCGACAATAGTTTGCGCCGTGAGCTCAAGCAATGTCGCTTGAATATTGGCAGCAGTGTCTTGACCCGACAAGGGTGTCAGCATCGAGACACCAAAGGTTTCACGCCCGGTCGATTTTGGCCCAGTTTGCGCAAAGAAGGGATGCTGTAATAAGTCTGCTAACAGCTGTTGATTAACCGTACCGGTGGCAGCCCAGCTGCCGTCACGATCAAATGGCTGCTGCAAATGCAGGTCTATCCAGGCATCCATCAGCACATTACCCGGGCCAGTGTCAAAACCCCGCAAGGCTTGCCCCGGCTGTAGCAAGCTTATATTCGCCATGCCGCCGATATTCACAATCGCTCTTGCTTGCTGATCGCTAGCTAAATAACGCTGGTGAAACGCCGGCACTAACGGCGCACCTTGGCCACCCGCGGCAATATCGCGGCTGCGAAAGTCGGCGCAGCAAGGGATGCCGGTAAGCTCGGCTATCGTTGCCGGATCACCTAATTGTAAGCTAAAACCAAATTCACCCTGGGGTTGATGTCGTACGGTTTGTCCATGGCTGCCAATCGCGCTGATAGCGCTGGACTCAAGCTCGGCAGCTGCCAGCAAGGCCTGCACCGCGTGGGCAAACACATAGCCCAATTCACGCTGCATGCGCATCGCACGGTTTAAGTCATCATGGCCAGGCTGATTCAGCGCCAAGATTTCTGTCTTCAATGTCGCAGTCAGTGGCAACTGATAATTGGCAAGCAGCTTAAGCTGCGGCTGTTTAAAATCGACCAGTACGGCATCAACGGCATCCAAACTGGTGCCGGACATCAGGCCGATATATAGCTCGCCTGGTTTATTCATCATGGCTTTTTCATCATGGGTTTTTCATCATAGCTGATTCATCACGCCTTTGATCGTGTTTGCTCACTGTTAAACCGCTTAGGGTACGGCGCTTATATCGTCACCGCCAGCATCCTCGCCCGGCGCAGACTGCAGGCTTTCATACTGCGACTGCAGATAACGTAACTGCTGCTCAAAGGCAGCGCGCTCTTGCTTCGGCACCGGTTTTGCGGTCGGCAGTTTATCGATGATGGTGCGAGGATTGCGGTGCACGCCGTTTACCAAAAACTCGTAATGCAAATGTGGCCCAGTTGAGTAACCCGTTGAGCCAACTGTACCGATGGTTTCGCGCTGAACAACTTTCTCACCAGAGCGCACAAAGCGTTTATCAAGGTGCAAATATTTTGTCTCGTAGCCGCCTGGATGGCGAATCACGATATAGTTGCCATTCGCCTTCGAAAAGCCAGACTTCCAAATTCTGCCATCGCCCGCAGCATAGACCGGCGTGCCTCTGGGTGCGGCATAGTCAGTGCCGCGGTGCGCGCGTATTTTTTTATGGATCGGGTGCATGCGGCGCAGATTAAAACCCGAGCTAATGCGGGTAAAGTCTAATGGTGCACGTAAAAACGCCTTACGCATCGACAGCCCTTCTGAATTGAAATAACCAGCGCTGCCATCGCTGAATTCAAAGCGGAAGGCTTGAAAGCGCTGTTTATGGTTTTGGCTTTGGTAGCTGGCCACCAGAATATCACCGTTGGCGATTTTTTTACCGTCTAAATACAGCTCTTCATACATTAGAGTAAAGCGATCGCCCTTACGCGGGTCGTACACAAAGTCCATCACGCCACTGAAAATATTGGCCATATTCATCACCAGCCGCTGAGAGATGCCAGCATCCTCAGCAGCAAGCGATAAGGAGTCTTGCAGTTCAGCATATTGAAAGGCTAGCTGTACCTCAGGCTCACGAACTTGCTGGGTAATACTATAACTGCCATCATCGAGTCGCAGCGCTTCAAGAGTTTCAAGCTGTGACGGCAGATATTGTAAAATTTGTAAATTATCTTCGCCGTCGGTAGCAAATCTAAAACGATGACCCGGGTGAATACGAGTAAATAAGCTGGCTTTGTCATCTGACTGCATGATTTGGCTTAATAACGATGGGCTAAAGCCCATGCGACTGAAAATCGCTGCCAATGAGTCGCCGGCTTTCACCTCGGTTTCGCGCCAGCGAAGCGTCTCGTCCTGCACAATCGCCGCATCGCCCGTTTGCGCGTCATCGGCATCTTCATCAGCTGCTATATCGAGGTTTTTGTCAAAATCTTTGTCGAGCGCCTTTTCAATCGCTTCTGTGATAGGCTCAAGCTCTGGATTAGCATCAGCATCGGCAAGCGGCTGATTAGGCACTGTGGTTGGCTCAAGGGGCAAGCTAAGCTCTATTAGCTGATGCTGATCACCGTCCTGCATGCTTAGCTGACTCAGCAATAACAATAATACTAATCCTGATAAAACAATGAGATGCTGTTTAGGAAAGGCATTCAGCAACTGAGGCAAAGAGTGTAATTTCAAAACAGTGGCTTCTTTATAATTGCTGTGGTCGGCTGAGTTGTTTGGCAGTATATCAAAGCTTTTATCTTGGCTCTTGTAATTTAGGCGCTTTACTATATTCTTCGGCCACAATTGCATGCTTTATCACTGTTAAAAAGGCCCATCATGAGCACCAACGCTTTACTCAACGAACTTGCCGAACGCGGTTTAATTCAGCAACAAACCGGTGAAGCGGGTGAACTTGAAACCCACTTAAACAGCCCGCGTAGCTTATATTGCGGATTCGACCCAACGGCTGACTCGCTGCATATCGGCTCCTTAGTGCCGCTACTTACCCTGAAGCGCTTCCAACTGGCTGGCCATCGTCCTATTGCTTTGGTTGGCGGCGCCACTGGCTTGATTGGTGATCCATCGTTTAAAGCCCAAGAGCGTCAATTGAACACTGCCGACACCGTTGCTGGCTGGGTCCAGCGGCTAACCGCGCAAGTCAGCCAGTTTATTCATTTTGAGGGCGACAATGCAGCGCAGGTTGTGAATAACCTTGACTGGACTGCCGACATGTCAACACTGGACTTTTTGCGTGACGTTGGCAAATACTTTTCGGTCAATGCCATGATTCAAAAAGAATCGGTGAAACAGCGCATTGAGCGAGAGGGCAGCGGCATTTCATTTACTGAATTTACCTATATGCTGCTGCAGTCCTTTGATTTTGCTGAGCTCTACCAACGCCATGAGTGCACCCTGCAAATTGGTGGCTCAGATCAGTGGGGCAATATTACCGGCGGCACCGAGCTAACTCGCCGCATGCACGGAGGTAAAGCATTTGGCTTAACCCTACCGTTAGTCACCAAAGCTGACGGCACTAAATTTGGCAAAACCGAATCAGGCACCATTTGGCTAGACAGTAAAAAAACCTCTCCATACGCTTTTTACCAGTTCTGGTTAAATACTGCTGACGCTGATGTGTATAAGTTTTTAAAGTATTTCACCTTTTTATCGGTAGCTGAAATCAACGCGATTGAGCAAGCAGATCAAGCGCGCCAGGGGCGTCCAGAGGCGCAGGCGATATTAGCGCGCGAGGTAACCCAGCTGGTGCATGGGGAAGCAGGGCTCGCTGCCGCGATGCGTATCAGCGAGGCATTATTTTCTGGCGACCAAGCAGCGCTATCGCAAGACGATTTTGAGCAATTAAAACAGGACGGGCTGCCGGCGACTAATCTCAATGATTTTGCCTTGTCTGAGATTAGCTTGGTTCAGCTGCTCACTGATAGCGGTATGGCAAAGTCGGGTAAACAAGTCAAAGATGCTCTTGCAAGAGATGCCGTATTGATCAACGGTGAGGCGAAAGGCTTAGCTGACAATATGTCTACCGAGGCCGCTTTTGACCGTTCTCAGGCAAAATACCAAGGTTATTTTTTGGTTAAGCTGGGTAAGAAAAATTGGCAGTTGTTTTACTGCTGATAGGCAAAAATCACCAGTCGGCCGAACTGTTTAGCAAAGCCATAATGTTGCTGCAAAAAAGCCTGCACAGCAGGCACTTGAGTTAAAGTGGCCGCGCTGCCTGCTGCTAAAGAAATGGCTTGTTCGGGCTGTTTCAATAAGAATATAAAATATTTCGGCGGCTGCGCCGTCAAACTGGCTAGGTACTGCTGCCGCAGCCCAGCCTGCCATTGCCCAAGCGGTGAAGTAGCGTCAATATTTGCATCCAGTAAAAAACTAAAGTGATGCCNGCCGGCAAAGTGGCGCTGCGACAAACTATAGATCTGATTCTCCATCCCCCAAACCACGATAGTATCGTCAGCTGCGGTATTGCTGGCAATCCACCGCGCCGCTGCTTCGGCATCAAGCGGATGCGGGCTATCAGGCGGATCATAGTACTCAGCCAGATACGCCTCGCGCGTCGTCACACCAAACGCCGCCGGCAGCAGGCCTTGGCCATAGTGACTAAACACCAAGCTGCGAGACACTAAAATCAGCAGCGCCAGCGCCAATAAGCCGCGCCCCCAGCGTGAGGCAGCTGTCTTATGGTATAAGCACACTACCGCAATCGCGACAAATGCAGCGGCGCAGACTATCCATGGCATTGCATGGTAGGGAAAGCCTTTTTGTTGAACAAAATACGCCAGTAGCGCGAAGCCAGCGAGCAAATACAGCCACATTAAGCGCAATCGCTGCGGCTTTTTCAGGCCAATACAAAAGCCCAAAAATACTAAGGGCAGCATGATCACGGCATTGATCAGCGATGCTAGCGGCATAGCAATATTGGTCATATTGGTAGAGGCAAGCAGTAATACCGTCATAAACAGCCAGCCAGGTGCTGAGCGCGTTGCATACCAAGGAGCAAACTGAAAAATTGCATGATAAGCAGGCATCAGTGCCTGGTGCATAGCCAGATAGACTAAAAACAATGCCGCAATCGCAAGGAAACCCATCAGCAATAACGTTAGACTAATAATAGCCTGGCGGCAGTGCTTAGCTGATTGCAAACCCTGTAAACGGCAGAACTCAAGCACCGCAATTGGCACGCCGATCAGGCCATATATTGGCTTAAATAAGCTGCCTACCGCAACCACCGCGCCAGCAGCAAACACCCAGCGCCAGCGCTTTGGTTTATCTGCCTCAGCTGCCGACATGATCGCTACGACGAGCGCCAGACAAGCAAACGCCAAGTAGTCTTTTTGCGCAATATTCCAGTAATCAAATGCCGGGGCAGCCAATACCGCAAACAGCAGTAGAAACAGTTTCGCCGCTAGCTCAAAGCCTGCGCGACGTAAAATTGCAGCGATCGCCAGCATCACGATCAATGAGGCTAGCCAACTGGCAGCAGCAACCACGGCGGCAGGCGCCGGGAAAACTTTGAATAATAGCGCGTATAAAAAGCCTAGACCCGGCAAATTAAAATGCAGAATTTGCGCATACATCGCATCGCCAGCATTTAGGGCCAATGCGACACTGGTCCATACGCCCTGATCGCGACCCAGCGGCAGCAAGGCCAACGGCAAGTGCAGAATGCTTAGGCAGAAAACCGCCAAGGCGATAATATAGCGCCACGCCATTGCCTGCAGCGGCTTAAAGAAATTCATGCTCAGTCTCGATTTAATCGATCGTGTCGAACAACATATTCCTTATGCTCGGAGCCTTGAAATAAAATCCGGCTCATCATTTCAGCTAGCACCCCAGTGGTTAAAAATTGTAACGAGGCCATGCCCAGAATATTCGACACCAGTAGCAAGGGGCGGTTACCAATATCGTTACCAAAGATAAATTTATCGATGCCTAAGTAAACAAATATCACACCTGAAATCAGACCAACGAGCAACCCTAAGATACCAAAAAAATGACTGGGTCTTGCTCTGAAACGCAAAAAGAAGAAGGCGGCTAATAAATCCACAATCACTCTAAAGGTACGAGAAATGCCATACTTAGACTCGCCAAACTGCCTTGCGTGATGTGACACCTTGGTTTCGCCGATACGATTCGGGCCGGTGATATTAGCGATCCAGACCGGAATAAAACGATGCATCTCACCGTATAAACGCACCTGCTTGAGGATCTCGGCGCGATACACTTTTAAACTGCAGCCATAGTCATGCAGCTTTACCCCAGTAACCGACTGAATCAGTTTATTGGCAATGCGTGAGGGAATTTTTCTTGAATATAAATCGTCTTGTCGATCAAAGCGCCAGCCCTGCAGGAGATCAAGATCACGCTGCTGCAGCTCCTCTAACATTCGAGGGATATCGGCTGGATCATTTTGCAAATCACCATCCATGGTGGCGATGAACTCACCCTCAGCTGCATCAATGCCAGCTTGCATTGCGGCAGTCTGACCAAAATTACGCTGCAGCTCAATACAGCGAATATTAATCTGCGCATCCGCAGCATGAGCCGCCAAAGCTTTAGCGGTATTGTCTGTACTGCCGTCGTTAACCACGATCAATTCAACTTGCAGACTGTGCTCCACGAAAATACTGCTAATTTTCTGGATTAAGGGCTGAACATTTTCTTCTTCGTTATACATAGGTACAACAATTGATAAATCGATGTCGGTCATCAAACTTCTCAATAACTAGTAAAACTCGCGCGATATTTTATCACAAGTTACTGCGACCAACTCATACTGATTTAACACTGAATGATGAGATACTTGTCACGCACGAATAGTAATAATAATCATTTGCATTAATGGCATGCCATTGCTATGATTTATTCGTATTCTTTATGCGGGTAAGGAATACATTCATGGGCATCTGGTTCCGTCATGCCGGATGCCCATTTTTACGCTGAAGCCTGCGGATCAACGTCTACCGAAAAGCGCTGCGATGCTTTTATCTGCAAGCTGGGCTCCGTATGCAGCGCATCTAACAAATTTTCTAATGTATGCGCTAAAGCCTTGCGTGAAGCAGCCTGAAGCACAAGCTGATAACGGTAGTAATTTGCTCGGCGCTGTAATGGCGCAGGAAACGGGCCTATCGGCTCAACAGGAAGTGCTTGCTGCGAGCAATAATCGCGCATTCGCTCTAGGCTCTCTGCAGCATTGCGCTCAGACTTATCTTCTATGCGCAACATGGCTTGAAAAGCAAATGGCGGTAGCTGCAACAATTTTCTTTCGGCGAGCTGCTCATCCGCCATCGCCGCATACCCTTGCTGAATAAGCGTTTGCAAAATCGGGTGCTCACTGTAATGGGTTTGAATCAGTGCTAAACCCTGCTGGGCTTCACGCCCGGCGCGACCAGTCACCTGCATCATTAATTGGCCAAAACGCTCTACCGCACGATAGTCACTGCTCACCAAAGAGCTATCGGCATCTAACACTATCACTAAACTAAGATTTGGCAGGTGGTGGCCTTTTGCCAGCATTTGAGTGCCTAT
>JABSRR010000033.1 GCA_013215025.1 Pseudomonadales bacterium | reverse complement strand
TGCTGGTTTAGGCGAATGGACAGGGCAGGTTGATCAGATCAAGTTTGAGCCCAGCGGCGAGCTTATTGGCAGTTCAGGTTCTTCGGCCAGCGATATTTCAGGGTTCACGATTCGATATCGCATCCGAGTCAATTAACGCTGCGTCAGTCTCACTTATTTTAAACGATCATTGGCCGAATCATTTGCAGATATTGTGCTTTTTTATATTGAGCTACTAAGCTAGAACATTGACGGTTATATAAGTAATCTATACTTTAATGAGAGGATAAAATGTTCACACAAAAAAACAATATTGCAATTTTCAGTCTCTTGCTGGCACTAGTCTTGGCACCATTTCATAGCCATGCTGATCAGCAACATACCGATATGTCTTTGCATCATATGCATGTGATGATTAACCATGCGGTAGAAATGGCGGCCGAGGGTTCAAGCTTGGTGATGTTGGGTAAAATGGATATGTCGAGCGATGTCGATAATATGACTATACTGCATGGCGAAAAAATGATTGCCAGTGCGAAAGCCTTAATTGAGAAAACTGTTGAGGGTGATGCAATGCAAGCCTTGCATAAGGCTGGGCAGGGCAAAACGCCAATGATGGCATATACGCATCAACTTGCAGATGCTGCGATGAATTATATTAGCATGTTAGAAAATATGCCTGATGGGGCGATTCATCAGCACGCTAAAGATTGATGCGTTGTGAATTTAGTGGATTAAACGTTCGCTATTAATGCCGTCGCTAACTACGACTTTTTGACAAATTTCGCCGTGATCATCATCTCGCCGCCCTTAGCTAATTTGCAATCGAGCTGGTGATCATCGCCGTCAACAATGCGTTTGATAGTTGCTTTGCTGCCTATTTTAAGCACTTGAGAACTGCCCTTCACTTTTAAATCTTTAATGATGGTGATCTTGTCGCCAGCCTCTAAAATCTGCCCGTTTACGTCTTTGATGGCTGCTAGGGCGAGTTGCTCAGCCTGTTCATTGGAGTTCCATTCGAAACCACATTCAGGGCACACCCATTGATCTTGATCTTGATACACATAGGGCGATTGGCATTGCAGGCAGTTTGGGCTAGACATAAGTGGGCAGTATTGTAAAAGACGGCAGTGTAGTGCTAAAGGCAGAATAAATCGAGCTGAATTATTTAGCTGTGATGGCTGCGAAAAGCATTGCAGTGATGAAAGATGATGCATTTTTTGCAAATGCGATATGTTTTCAGCGGCCTCACTGTATTAGCTAGCTAGTCTAGCAGTTATGTCAGTGCGTAAATACAACATGAAAGATACCATTTATTATGACGGCGCATGCCCAGTGTGCCGCGCAGAAATGCAAAAACTGGCCAGCTGTGCCGACGCTTCCTTGGAGCTTGCCGATATCCATAGCTTGGATGACTCTGCCGATCTTCCCTCAAAAGCAACGCTTTTGGCGCGTTTGCATGTGCGCACGGCAGATGGTCAATGGTTGCAAGGTGTGGATGCCAATGTGCGAGCTTGGCAGCATACCCCTTATGCCAAAGCCTGGCGGGTATTAGTATGGCCAGTGTTCAAACCCTTTAGTTGGCTTGGTTACGAGATCTGGCTGAAGTGGCGCGCTTGGCGTGGCTAGAAAAGCATATTGACAGCTCGATATTGGCCTGTCCTGACTCAAAATATTTTCGCCTAAAATTTGTCTGCTGAAAGTCGATGCAAACACTCGTTGATAATAATAATTATTTGCGTTTAAATATTGTTTTCTTGATTTCTTTTAGGAGCTTACCATGCCGCGATTTTTACGGCGCATAAGCGCATTGTTTGTCTTATGCTGCACTGCCAATGCTATGGCTGAAAAGCCGATTCAACACATGCAGGTGGATGTGATTACTGAGGCTGCCTCGGCAGAGATGGTGTTTCAGCGCGATACCGCCAAGCTGCAGGCACTGATGCCGTTAACCGACAGCGATTTAGCACAGGTGCATCAGATCAGTTATACACTTGAGCAGAGTATTGCCTATTATGTTAGCAACGCTTCTGACTCTGCTAAGGCACAGGCTGCCATGATGGCTGAGCAGGTTGAATCGTTTCATTTGCACTCTGAGAGTCAGCGTCTCGCAGATACCGAAGCTGCGCTTCAGCAATACCTATCGACGGCGGCAAACTTTAAGCCATAAGCAGCTTTCTCGCCTAGCTTACCCATCTGTGAAGCGTAATGAGGCCTTCACAGAGGGTGTCATGCTTAACCTTTCTTTTATCATGTTGTGCTCTGCTGTTAGTGTTCTCGCTGGTTAACGAGCTGTAATAGGCGATCACGGCTTTCAATGACACAATATGTGCTGAATCAGCATATAAGGAAAAGCTATGAGCATAGGTGTCGATGTTGCCTGGACCAAAATGATCAATCCGCAGTTAGAATCACTGACGGATACAGCATTAACCTTGAGTCACACCCCAGAGAATTTACACTTGAATCATAATGGCGATGTGAATGCGGGTGTGATTTTTTCGATGAGTGAAATGGTTGGCATGGGCTTGGTCGTGCTATTGTTGGGCGATTTGGCGGCACAGGCCTTGGTGGTGGTAAAAAACGTTAATATCGATTTTGTGGCTCGTGCCTCAGGGCGGTTAGAATGTGTGGCGCAGATATCCGAACAAGAAAAACAACAGATGCTTGATCGTGCCAGCGCCGGCGGAACTATTGAGCAAGCGGTTGCGGTTGAAGTGCGCGATGCTGATCAGCAGCTAGTCTCATCGGCAACGGTGTTAGCGTATGTGGGTCAAAGAAAGCCGACGTAATTTATCTAAGGTGGCTGATGATGATAGGTGCAATACTGTTAAAAACCATGATCGAGCGGACCGGCAGTCAACCAATTAATAGCCGTGATGTGTCGGCGCTGTTGGCGCACTGGTCCGATGATGCGGTGCTAGTTTATCCTGGCAATATGCCGTTTAGTGGTGAAATTCGCGGTAAGCCGATGTTGACAGCATTTTTTGAGATTTATATGCAGCAGTTTCCAACCCTTAACTTTACCCCGCGGCATACTTTTATCGATAACATCTATGCTTTGGGCGTCAGCAATCAATTGGCAACCGAGATTGACGTTTGTTATACCAACCGCTTTGGTGTGACGTTCGAAAACACTGTGATGAGCTCATTACAGATCAAGGGTGGTAAATTGGTCTATGATAAAGACTATTATTATGATGTTGATGCGCTTAATGCGGCATGGCAGGGTGCAGACTTGCGCAAGCTTGAGCCATTTTTAAACTAAGCCTGTTGGGCGCAAAGATTAGAGGAATATCCATGAAGCTATGCTTGCACAAGCTGAGTGTCAGTTTGCTTTTCGCTAGCTGCCTATCGTGGTCGCAGACTTTACTGGCTGACGATAAAAGTATTTTGGTCAGCGGCAAAGCGGTCGAGAAAGCGCCGGTAGATACCTTGAATTGGCAAATTCGCCTGAACGCTGAGGATCGTGATGCTGACGATTGTAAAGCAAAAATCGATCGTCAGGCACAGTCTGTGATTCAGGCGTTGCAGACCTTGTATGACGAGCAGCATGAGTATCGTCGTTCAACTTTCAGCAATTATGTCTCCAAGGGTAAGAATTATTGTCGCCAAAGTTTGAGCCTGAAAACTCAGCAGCTTGCTCTTTATGATGCGACCAGTAAGATACTTAGCGGTATTGGTGATATCAATGTTAATGTGGCGAGCAGCTCCTCTAAGATTGCCGAAACCGAAAAGCTGGCCTTGGTAAACGCGTTAAAAGTGGCGCAGGCCAAGGCTGCTGCACTTGCCGGCCATTTGAACGTCAAGTTAGGTGGCGTGCTCGAGGTCAGTGAGAATATCAATAATTATGGCTATGCACATACCCGCAGTGTTAAGCAGTTTGCTATGGCCGAAGATAATGCGATGGAGCAGCTTACCCTAGACCCTGTGACAATTCGTGCCGAGCTTGTTTATCGGGTAGCGATAGCGGATCAGTAGTCTTGACGCTAACGGTTAATCAAAAGATTATGATTACTGCGGTGCAAAGAGACTACCGCTTTGTGCAAGATGCTAAAAATCGGCGTGCACCTAAGGTGGGTGATGTGGCGGTGGTGAAAGCAGTGCTTAATCAAAATATGCTCGGTTATGAGCTAGCCTGCTTTGACCGTTATCAGCAGTTTGTTTGGCAGATGAAGCTGGCAGACAGTGCGATTGAATATAAGCGATTAGACTGATCGCGCTTTGCAAGGACGATAGTATGAGCAATACAGCGAATGTGACTCACCTTATAAGCATAAAAGCGGCCGCACTTTTGGGACTATCGATATTGATTGGGCTTGCCGTGTTGGGTTACCAGCTGTCAAATGCCGCAATATCGGTAAAGCAATTTGAGCGTAGCGTTAGTGTGAAAGGTTTGGCTGAGCAGGAAGTGCAGGCGGATATTGTGCTTTGGCCGATTCAGTTTGTTGCCGCGGATAACGACCTGCAGGCACTCTATGTGGAATTAGAGCGTCAGGCGCAGCTGGTACAGCAGTTTTTAACAGCGAATGGTCTGGCCGACAATGAGATTACTGTCACGGCGCCGTCGATTAACGACCGTTCGGCGCAGCAATGGGGCAATGAAGCGCAAAAGTTTCGTTATGCCGCCAGTCAAACGGTTACCGTCTATTCACAGCAAGTGCAGCTGGCGCGTCAGCTGCAAGCAAAACTGTCGCAGCTCGGTAAGCAAGGCATTGTGTTTAATGCAGGCAACTATAATGCGCAAACCGAGTATATTTATACCCATTTAAATACCATCAAGCCGCAAATGATTGAGCGTGCAACTCGCAATGCGCGCGACGTGGCTGAAAAATTTGCGAAAGATTCAGATAGCCAGCTGGGTAAGATTAAGCGCGCGTCGCAGGGGCAGTTCAGTATTACTGCGCGTGATAAAAATAATCCGCAGATCAAAAAAGTGCGCGTCGTGTCAACGGTCGAGTATTACCTTTCCGATTAATAGAGCATATTGCTGTTTTTCATGGCGCATTTGCGCCAATACCTTCAATCCATAAAGTTGTTTATAATGCTCCGCTTTTATTCAGTGTAAAAGGGTTTCTATGATACCGGAAGGTTTTAAGCCATACCGAGGTGATGGCACATTTAATGACGTGGTACAGCCACTGTATATCAAAAAAATGCCTAATGGTGAGACGCAGCTTGGCTTTGAGGTGCAGCAAAATCATTGCAACTTTATGGGTATGGTGCATGGCGGCTGTGTGATGAGCTTTATGGATATGGCTTTGTCTGCTGCGGTATGTGAGGCAATGGGCAAATATACCAGTTCACCAACCATCAATATTAGCTTTGATTTTATGTCGGCAGCCAAAGTGGGTGACTGGGTTTTTGCTGCTATTGCCTCAGTTAAGTTGACGCGCACCATGGGTTTTGTGTCGGGTATGTTAGAGGGGCCTGAGGGTCCGGTTGTGCGGGCCAGCGGTGTGTTTAAGCTGCCACGAGAATTAGATGCACACCCTGGTATGGATCCTGAAGAGTATTATCAGTGGCGTAGCAGTCAAGATTGATGTGAGATTGCTTAGTTGCATAAAAGCCGTTGATTATCTTGGTGCAAAAATATTCATTTTAGTGCGAATGTCGCCATATAACCCATTCTATGCTTTAAGGAATGGATCATAAATTGTTGAAAAAATTAACCTTATTTAATATGGCACAGAAATAGCTTATCGTTTCGTGTGCTGCCGATGAAGGTGGTGATAAAATACAGCAAAGGCGCTTAATGACTCACACATAAAAATTTGTGTTGAGGCATTAGGCGCTTTTTTTTGCTTCCATGCTCAAGTTGTCAAAGGTGGCAGCTTCAGTGCTCGTGATGAGTGAGAGTTTAGTAAAGACGCTAAAGCTTTGGTTTAACAGCCAGAGCGTTAGCGTTTTTTTTTGCCAAAAATTACAGGGCCTATGTGCGCAGCAATAGATCAATACAGCAAAAACTGTGATGCCTCAGTGTCAGCTCTAAGGGTGGTTATTATTGGTAACGGCCCAGTGGGGATGCGTGTAGCTGCAGAGCTGCTTCAGCAGCACAGTCAGATTGCCATTACCCTCATTGGCGATGAGCCTTATGCGCCCTATGATCGCGTTCGATTGTCGGCAATGCTCGCTGGCGATGTGCGGCGTGAGGCGATTTATCTTCAGCCTCTGGCGCCTGAGTCTTCGCAGCAGCTGTTTTCAGTAGTTGCCCGTGTGCATCATATTGATGCCGATGCAAAACAGCTTGTAGATACTGAGGGGCAGCGATATCACTATGATAAATGCTTTATCGCCACTGGCTCGCGTGCCTTTGTACCAACGATACCGGGTAATGCGCTAGACAATGTATTCACCTTTCGCAACTTAATCGACGCAGAGCGTTTGTACAGCAAGCTAATGAGTGTGCGTTCGACAGTGGTGGTTGGTGGCGGCCTGTTAGGTTTAGAGGCTGCCAAAGGACTGCATAAATATGGCAACAAGGTGACGATTATTCAGCAGGGCGAATTTTTAATGAATCGTCAGTTGGACGCCTTCGCCGCTAATAAATTACAGCAAAGTATTCAAGCTCTAGGAATAGATGTGTTAGTCAATGAGGGCGTTAGAGAGCTTGTGGGTGATGCGCGTGTGCGGGCGGTAAAAACCCGGTCCGGCCGCGAGATCATGGCTGATATGGTGCTGTTTTGTACGGGCATAACGCCTAATATTGATATTGCCAAGCGCTCTGGGCTTCACTATGGCAAAGGTGTGCAAGTTAACCAGTTTCTGCAAACCTCGAATCCTGATATCTATGCCGTAGGCGAGTGCTGCGAGTATAACGGTCTGACTTACGGTCTGGTCAGCCCCGGTTTTGAGCAGGCTAGGGTGGCGGTGCAGCATCTATCGCAGCACCCTGCGCGCTATGCCGGCAGTTCTCTAGTGGCGCGCTTAAAAGTGGTGGGTACTGATGTGGCTTCGTTTGGCGAGATTAATTATGACGCCGGCCGAAGCCGCTACCGCGAATGGATTTGGCGTAATGCTGACCAGTCTGAATATCGCAAGCTGGTACTCCATAAGCATAGATTGATTGGTGCGGTAAGTTTAGGGCCGTGGCCGGATTTTTCCAAAACACAACATAGCTTTCAGCAAGGTGATCGCATTATGCCTTGGCAGCTATTGCGTTTTAAGTGGACTGGCTCCCTATGGCGTCAGGGGCAGCAGTCGGTGCAAGCCTGGCCTGATAGTGCAGTGCTGTGCCAGTGTCATGCGGTGACAAAAGGCGAGATTGCGAAGCGCTGCGCGCAAGCGGGTACAACGGTTGCTGAGCTGTCGGCGTCGACCATGGCCGGAACCGGTTGTGGTTCTTGCTTACCGTTGTTAACAGAGATGGTGGGTGCGAAGCGAGAAAAAGAGCAGGCTTGGCGGCCGCAGCTGGTGTTGAGTGCTATAGCCGCATTGCTGGCGACAGTTTATCTGTTAATGCCTGAGGCGAAAACCGCAGATTCAGTGCTGCAAATTAGCTGGTACGAACGGATCTGGAATGATCATTTTGTTAAACAAGTAACAGGTTTCAGCTTGTTAGGGCTTACCGTGCTTGGCATGTTGATGTCATTGCGAAAGCGTATTGCAGTCATATCGTTAGGGCATTTTTCCAAATGGCGAGTGCTGCATATTTTACTTGGGGTGCTGTGTGTTGTAACGCTTGGCTTGCATACCGGCTTTCATCTTGGTGAAAACTTAAACCGCTGGCTTATGCTGAACTTTATCGCGGTAGTGTTTATGGGTTCGTTGGCCGGTGTGTTGGTCGCTGGCTCGCATTGGTTTGCTGCGGGAAATGCGCGACTGTTTCGGCGGCGAAGTACATGGCTGCATGTGCTAGTGGCTTGGCCACTGCCGGTGTTGTTGATCTTTCATATCCTCAGTGTGTATTACTTTTAGGTGAGTTGTGAAAAAAATATGGATACTTTGGGGGCTGATATGCCTGGCTTTAGCAGGCTACTTTGTTAATCAGATGTTTATTCAAGCGCATAAAACAGATTTTCTCATCGGCGAAGCCAGTTATGGCCACTATCAAATTGAGATGGCTTGTACGGCATGTCATACCGAGCCTTTTGGCGGTGAGGAAATACTGCAAAATGCATGCGTTGCGTGTCATCAAACAGAGTTAGATGCGGCACACGATTCGCATCCGAAAAAAAAGTTTACCGATCCGCGTAACGCCGACCGTCTAGAGGTCGTGGATGCGCGCTATTGTGTGAGTTGTCATACCGAGCATCAGCATGAGCAGACAAGAGCGATGGGCGTAAGTTTGCCAGATGACTATTGCTATCACTGCCATCAGGATATTGCTGAAGAGCGTGAGAGCCATCAAGATTTAGCGTTTGATAGTTGTGCTGATGCAGGCTGCCATAACTATCACGATAATCGAGCTTTATACGAAAATTTCTTATTGCAACATGCGCAAGAGCCATGGCTTAAGGTGTTAGATGAAGTAGTGCTCTCGTCTAGCATGCCCAGTTATTATCATCACTCTAAAAATGCAGATTTTTCTGATGTTAGTGCGCAGCAGCCAGTAAATTTAGATTCTGAGGCAAAAATTGCTGTGGCGGCAGTGTTTGCTGAAGATATTCATGCAGAAGCTGGCTTGTCATGTGCAAGCTGTCATTTACAAGATGCAGATGAGTGGTTAGCGAAGCCGGCATCGAGTCAGTGTGCTACCTGTCACAGTCAAGAAACGGAAGGGTTTCTAGCCTCGAAGCATGGCATGCGCTTGGCGCAAGATTTGCCGGCAATGAATACTGATATGAGTAGGTCGATGGCGTTTCATACTGCGGCGCAACAAGAGTGCAGTGCCTGTCATGCGCCGCATCAGTATCAGCAGATGTCTGCAACTGAAAGCTGTTTGAGTTGTCATGACGATGAGCATTCGAAAAGCTTTATCGCCTCACCGCATGCTAAGCAATCGGATATTGAGTTTAGTTGCGCCACCTGTCATATGCCGCATAAGCAAATCATGATTGACGGGCAGGCATTCAGCATGGTCGAGCATAATCAAAATGCCAATCTCAGACCAAATGAGAAGATGATTCGAGAGGTCTGCCTTGACTGTCATGGTTTAGGTTTTTCGATTGATGCATTAGCAGACCAGCTTTTAATTAATAACAATTTTAATGGCCAGCCTAGTAAGCATGTTCCATCAATAGATTGGGCGTTAGAAAGAGATTCACGATAACACTGATATGTTAACCAAGGAGAAACCTATGAAAAAACTACTATCGGTAACCACAATGGCAGCCTTGGCTGTCGGCTTAAGTGCATGTAAAGATGAGGTTGTAATGAAGGGTATAGAGCCTAAGTTATATACCGACTCGTTGTTTGCAGTGATGAATGCGGATCGCGCTAATTATACCAAGCTGGTTGTGCAGCGCTTGGGTCCGAATGGCTCGGGTGCGGTTAAGCCTGATGAACATTGGGAAGATATTGATAATGGCACTTTACTGCCGGCGCAGATGTTTAGGGCTGGCGCTGAGAGAGTTGCAGAAACTACGGATGACTTTACCTACTCGCTGCAGTCGCTTTGGCCAATAAATAAGCAAAATGCGCCGAAAACACCGATGGAAAAAGAAGGTCTGCAATTTATTGCAGATAACCCTGGGCAAAATTTTTACGGTGAAGAAGCGTTGGGCGACGTGACCTACTTTACTGCAGTGTATCCTGATGTGGCTGTGTCGCCAGCCTGCACCACATGCCATAACGACCATAAAGACTCGCCGAAAACTGATTTTCAGATTGGTGAAGTCATGGGTGGCGTTGTTATTCGCGTGCCGCTTTAAGCGATTGATTGCTTGGGTGTTGTGATGAAGTTTTGTTTGATAGCCATGAGTTTGGTGTTTGCGGCTGTGAATCTATTGAGCTGTGTTGATGCTGTTGAGAACCCCTCAGCAAATAGCGTTAGCGCTGAGCTTGCGTTGGGAGCGAGTATTGTTAAGCAGCACTGCGTCGTTTGTCACAGTCAAGGCATCAATGGTGCACCCATTATTGGCAATAAGAAGATGTGGTCAAAGCGCGCGCCGCAAGGTTTGGCGGTTTTGACTGCGCATGCGATCGAGGGCTACGAGCTGATGCCAGCCAAGGGCGGTAAAACGTTTCTAAGCGATGCTGAAGTGGCCGAGGCGGTAAAATATATGCTGAGTCAAGTGGATCAGTGATGATCAGTCATGGAGGCTGAAATGCTTAAAAAATTGATGTCATTAATAAAGGGAGAATCTGATATGTCAGATACGTTAAACGCAGAAAAAATTGCGCTCTGCCGTGATTCATGGTCGAAAGTGGAGCCAATTGCAGATGATGCGGCGGCCTTATTCTACAGTAACTTGTTTGAGGCTGATCCCGCGCTCAAGCCATTGTTTAAAGGAGACCTCACTGAGCAGGGTAAAAAGCTGATGCAAATGATCACTGCGGCAGTAAATTTATTGGATAAGTTGGATGAATTGGTGCCGGTGGTAGAAAAGCTGGCACTGCGCCATGTGGGCTATGGGGTTAAAGATGAGCACTATGCAACAGTTGGTGCTGCATTGATCAAAACCTTGGGGCAGGGTTTAGGCGATGCTTTTACCGATGAGGTGAAGGCCGCATGGCTGACAGCCTACGGCGTCTTATCATCTACCATGATAGCTGCAGCGAATGCGGAGCAGCCAGCGTAGAGATTAACTTTAGGTGGCTCGAGAAAAACCAGCGAAAGCTGGTTTTTTTTGTGCAAGCAGAATTTTAAAGCTAACCAAAATAGTGCCATAAGGTATTTTTAGAGGTAAATTATCACCATTAAATTTATATAAGTATATGATTTATAATAACTAATTAAAGTTGGCATGATTAAAGCTTTATTTTAAATCAGAAATATCATCAATGGCGATGAAAATAAATATAAGCAAAGGCGCTTAATGCTCTGCAGTTAATGTTGCGGCAGCATTAAGCGTTTTTTTTAACCCACACACTAACCTCAAGAGGGTAAATACATGAAGTGGTTACAACCAATAAAGTTAGCTGCGGCCGCTGCGGTAATGACAATGACGACGCAGTCAGTGTTGGCCGCCGTTGGCGAGCCTGAAAAAGAAGATTTGAAGTTTGGCTTTATCAAGCTAACCGATATGGCGCCTTTAGCGATTGCCTACGAGAATGGCTATTTTGAAGACGAAGATCTGTATGTAACGTTAGAAGCGCAGGCCAACTGGAAGGTATTGTTGGACGGCGTCATTGATGGTCAGCTCGACGGTGCACATATGTTGGCGGGTCAGCCGCTCGGCGCTACGATCGGTTTTGGCACGCAGGCGCATATCATCACCGCTTTCAGCATGGACTTAAATGGTAACGGCATTACCGTTTCAAATGATATTTGGCAGCAAATGAAGCCGAACATTCCTAAACAGGCCGACGGTAAGCCAGTGCATCCTATTAAAGCCGATGCGCTGAAGCCAATAGTTGAAAAATACAAATCTGAGGGTAAGCCCTTCAATATGGGTATGGTATTCCCGGTATCCACGCACAACTATGAGCTGCGTTATTGGCTAGCTGCAGGCGGTATTCACCCAGGCTTTTATGCGCCACATAAGGGCGACATCAAGGGACAGCTGCAAGCCGATGCTTTATTGAGCGTGACGCCGCCGCCGCAAATGCCAGCCACCTTAGAAGCGGGTACTATTTATGGCTACTGTGTGGGTGAGCCATGGAACCAGCAGGCAGTGTTTAAAGGTATTGGTGTGCCGGTTATTACTGACTATGAAATTTGGAAAAACAACCCAGAAAAAGTGTTTGGTGTATCCAAGGCTTGGGCGGATAAATATCCAAATACTCATATCCGAGTAGTTAAAGCAATGATTCGCGCCGCGCAATGGCTGGATGAGAATAACAATGCCAATCGTATGGAAGCGGTGAAAATCTTGTCTAAGCCTAATTATGTTGGTGCAGATAAAGACGTTATTGCTAACTCGATGACCGGTACATTTGAGTATGAAAAAGGTGATAAGCGTGAAGTGCCTGATTTCAACGTATTTTTCCGCTATAACGCAACCTATCCATACTACTCAGATGCCATCTGGTACCTAACGCAAATGCGTCGCTGGGGCCAAATCTCTGAAGCTAAGCCAGACAGCTGGTATATGGACATTGCCAAGAAAGTTTATCGCCCTGACATTTATGCTATCGCTGCCAAAGAATTGATCGCAGAAGGTAAGGTGCAGGCAAAAGATTTTCCTGACTTCGCCAGCGAGAGTGGCTTTAAACCAGTCGAAGAGTCCTTCATTGACGGTATTCCTTATGACGGTACTAAGCCAAATGCTTACCTTGCTAAGTTCCCAATTGGCTTAAAGCAAGGCGAAAAGCTGTAACGATTAACCATGCATGGACGCATTGAGGGCATGGATGCCCATTACAACTACCAAGACAAAGTATGAGTAATTTTCACACCACAAATAACAATGTCGTTAATTATTCTATGGGTTTTGCAACGCTGTAAAACAAGATGAGTGAGATACTACTATGTCAAATGCAATCATGAATGTGATAGAACCTTATAAATTATTGCTAATGGGAAAAGACCCGATAGCACAAATCAATACTATCTTTCGGCAAATAGGTTTGCCTCTGCTAGGTATATTGGTGTTTTTATTTTTTTGGTCGATCGGTGCATCAAAAATAGACACCTCGTTAGGTAAGTTTCCAGGCCCTGCGGCAGTGTATGAGCAAGGTCAGAATTTGTGGCTTGAGCACAAAGAAGAGCGCATTAAAGAAGAGAAGTTTTATCAGCGCCAAGAAGCCAGGAATGCTAAAAAATTAGAGAAAAATCCAGATTATCAAGTGCGCATTCGTCCCTATACAGGCGCGCCCACATTTATTGATCAAATATTCACCTCTTTAGTGACAGTGTTAGCAGGTTTTGTACTGGCGTCATTGATTGCTATTCCAGTTGGTATAGCGATCGGTTTAAGTGAAGGTTTATACAGTGCGGCCAATCCGGTGATTCAAATATTCAAACCGGTATCGCCGCTGGCATGGCTACCTCTAGTGACTATGGTGGTGTCAGCCTTATATGTGTCTGATGACCCGCTAGTGGCTAAGTCTTTTATTAATTCGATGATTACGGTGACGCTTTGCTCGCTATGGCCGACCATGATTAATACTGCCGTGGGTGTATCGGGCGTATCGAAAGATTTACAAAACGTCAGTCAGGTGTTGCGTTTAAGCTGGCTTACACATGTGCGCAAAATTGTTTTGCCATCTTCGATTCCGATGATCTTTACGGGCTTACGCTTGTCACTAGGCATCGCATGGATGGTATTAATTGCTGCAGAAATGCTGGCACAAAATCCAGGCCTTGGAAAATTTGTTTGGGATGAATTTCAAAACGGCAGCTCGGCGTCTCTAGGTCGCATCATGTTTGCTGTTTTGGTCATTGGTTTTATTGGCTTTATTCTCGACCGCATCATGATGCTGCTGCAGCGCAAGGTGTCGTGGGATAAAAATAGCTCTGTGCGTTAATGCATCAAGATAATTGAGTTGAGGATAAAACAATGAATAAATTTTTAGAATTAAGTGATGTGGCAATTGAGTTTCCTACCCCGACCGGTCCATTTTGTGCGGTGCAGTCGGTTGATCTGGATATTCAGCAGGGTGAGTTTGTTTCTTTGATTGGTCATTCAGGCTGCGGCAAATCTACCGTGTTAAATATGGTTGCAGGCCTCTATCAGGCCACCAAAGGTGGGGTTATTTTGCACGGTAAAGAAGTGCTAGAGCCAGGGCCTGAGCGTGCGGTGGTATTTCAAAACCATTCTTTACTGCCATGGTTAACCGCCTATGAAAATGTTGAGCTTGCGGTTAAGACAGTATTTAAAGGGCAAAAGTCCAAGGCCGAAATGAAAGATTGGATTGAGCACAATCTTAAACTTGTGCATATGGAACATGCGATGCACAAGCGCCCGGATGAGATTTCTGGCGGCATGAAACAGCGCGTTGGTATTGCGCGTGCCCTAGCTATGGAGCCAGAAGTGTTGTTGATGGATGAGCCCTTTGGTGCACTGGATGCGCTTACGCGGGCGCATTTACAAGATTCATTAATGGAAATTCAAAGTGATTTAAATAATACCGTCATCATGATTACCCATGATGTGGATGAGGCCGTGTTGTTGTCGGATCGGATTGTCATGATGACAAATGGACCAGCAGCGACTATCGGCGAGATTTTGGCAATCGACTTAGAGCGACCACGAGACCGTTTGGCACTCGCTGATGATGTGCAATACAACCATTATCGTGCCGCTGTATTGCAGTTCTTATATGAGAAGCAAAAAAAAGTTGAGAATTTTGAGCAGGCTAAACAAAAGAAAGCCAAAAAATCTAACAAGGTAAAGGTAGCCTAATTTTTTAATGATAGTTTAATCTAAAGGGGAAACTTATGAAGTTAAACAAAACAAGCAGCGCTATTTTAGCGGCTATGACGACGGCTGGCACATTGGGTGTTAGCTCGGGCGCAAACGCTGACGCATTTATCGATGCATTAACCTCAGGCAAAACATTTGCCACTACACGTCTTCGTTACGAGTCGGTAGAGCAGGATAATGCCCTCGATGATGCGACCGCTGTAACCCTGCGTACGCGGCTTGGCTATACCACCGGTGACTTCATGGGCTTTACCGCAACGGCTGAGTTTGAGGATGGGCGTGTGGCCTTTGGTGAAGATGAATACGCGCCATTGTCACAAGGTTTTTCAGTGATAGGTGACCCTGAATTCACTGAAGTTGATCAGGCATTTATTCAATATAACTCTGACATATTTACTACTAAGATTGGCCGCCAAGTGGTGACTTTAGATAATCAGCGTTTTATTGGCCATGTGGCGTGGCGTAATAACCGTCAAACCTTTGATGCAGCGCGCTTTA
>JABSRR010000032.1 GCA_013215025.1 Pseudomonadales bacterium | reverse complement strand
GCCACGCAAGCCGAAGAGCTTCGTGTAGCCCTTGTAGACGGGCAAAAACTGTACGACTTAGATATTGAAAACCGCACGCGGGTGCAAAAAAAAGCCAGCATTTATAAAGGCAAAATAACCCGTGTTGAGCCAAGCCTTGAGGCTGCCTTTGTTGACTTTGGCGCCGAGCGTCACGGCTTTTTACCGCTTAAAGAAATCTCTAAAAGCTACTTCAATAAACCGCTAAAAGACATCGATGGTCGGATCCGTATTGAAGACGTGATTGACGAAGGCACAGAAGTGATTGTGCAAGTCGATAAAGAAGAGCGCGGCAATAAAGGTGCCGCATTAACTACATTAATCAGCCTAGCCGGTCGTTATATGGTCTTAATGCCAAATAACTCCCGTGCTGGCGGCATTTCTCGCCGCATTGAAGGTGAAGATCGTGAGCAGCTGCGTGAAGCTATGTCAGGCCTTGAAATGCCCCGCAATATGGGCGTTATTGTGCGCACAGCTGGCGTTGGCAAATCATCGGAAGAGTTGCAGTGGGATTTAAACTACTTATTGCAAGTTTGGGAGGCCGTTAATACGGCAGCCGAAAAGCCTGCTCCCTTTTTAATCTATCAAGAATCTAATGTCATCATCCGCACCATTCGAGATTACCTGCGCAGCGATGTTGGCGAAGTAATTATTGACGCAGCAAGTGCTTACGATGAGGCGGTATCATTTATTCGCCAAGTCATGCCACACTATGAATCAAAGATAAAGCACTACAAAGATAAGGTGCCATTATTTAACCGCTATCAAATCGAGTCGCAAATTGAGACGGCGTTTGAACGCGAAGTTAAACTGCCCTCAGGTGGCTCAATTGTGATTGACCCGACCGAGGCCTTGGTATCGATCGATATCAACTCTGCGCGCGCCACTAAAGGCGGCGACATTGAGGAAACCGCATTTCAGACCAATCTTGAAGCAGCTGAAGAAATTGCTCGCCAATTAAGACTGCGTGATATGGGCGGTTTGGTGGTTATTGATTTCATTGATATGAATCAAGCCAAGCATCAACGCGAAGTTGAAAACCGTATTCGCCAAGCTTTAAAAATTGACCGTGCCCGCGTTCAAGTTGGCAAAATTTCGCGCTTTGGCTTGTTAGAAATGTCGCGTCAACGGCTTAGACCCTCCTTAGGCGAGACCAGCGCTATTGTTTGTCCGCGCTGTAATGGCCAGGGCACAATTCGCGCAACAAAATCGCTAGCCTTATCGATTCTGCGCTTAATTCAAGAAGAAGCCAGTAAAGGTGCCAGCGTCGAAGTGCGAGCCAATGTGCCGCTTGAAGTTGGTATATTCCTGTTAAACGAAAAACGTCAAATCATTAACGATGTGCAGCAGCGTCATAGTACTCGTGTACTGGTGATTCCAAATCCAGACCTGCAAACGCCGCATTTCTCGGTTGAGCGCATTAAGGCGTCCGAAGATTATCAATCACAAGAAAGCTTTAAAGTAGAACGTAGCCAAGGCGAACAAGTCTCTCTAATCGAAGACGATGAGCCGATTGAAGCACAGCCACAGGCTGCTATTCAGAGTATTCAGCCCAAAGCACCCAAGCCCGCACCTAGCGCGCAAGCGCAAGCGCCAGCACCGGTTGCAAAGCCTGGCTTGTTTAAACGATTAGCCGTAGCGCTATTTGGCGATGCTGAAGAAGAAGTGGTTGAGCAACGCCCTGCTAAATCACAACAGCGAAATCAATCTTCGCGCAATGGCAACAGCAACGGCAATCGCAACCGCAATCGGAACCGCAACAACCAAAACCGCGACCGCAACCGCAATAACCAAAACCGCAATCGCAATCAAGACAAACGCGAGCGAACTAACGAGAAGCCGTCGAATAAACAGCGCAATAATGAATCGCGCAATAATGAAAACCGCAATAATGCGCAACGCAACGAGCAAGCACAGCAAGGCAAACGCGCAAGGCCCGATAATGCCAATCGTAAGCCATCGCAAAATAGCCGCCGTGAAAAAGCACTCAATCAAGCGCAAACTGATAATGTCGCAGCAGAAATGGTAGATGCGAAGGTAAGCACAGCACAAAATAGCGATGCTAAGTCAAACAACAAATCACGCAACGCAGCCAAAAACAATGGCAACGCAGGCGCTAAGACTGAAGCCGTTAGCGCTATCAAACCAGAGGCCGCAGCAGAGACTCGCAGCGAAGCTACATTAGCAGCTGCGCAGAACGGTCAATCTGCAGCAGAATCAACTCGCCAAGCCAGTGCAGCAGCTGCAAACAACGCGCAGGACAAACTAGCAGACAAGCCCGCCAAGACGCAGGCTGCAGAAGCCAATGCCTTGCCGAGCGAAAACACCGCGATCGAGAAAACTGAGAACGAGAAAGCAGCTAAGGCGCCAAGCGCTAAGCCAGCCGATGACAGTTCCACAGCATCTGTAACAGCGGTTAAAAAATCGACCACATCAGCGGCTCAACAGTCTGTGGCATCAACAGTCGCTGCGAGTGCACCGGTTGCGCGATCAACCGCACGGGCAAAAAATGACCCACGTGATAACCCCATGCCTAACCAAGCCGAAGTGATTGATGTTCAGCTTGAGCCTCTGCAATTGCCTGAGCTGGTGATCCCAACGCCAACTCGAGATGAGCCTGCTAGAGCAGCGAATGATCCAAGAGGCCCTCGCGAGGATACGTCGCTTGCTTCAAGCCCAGCAGCAGAAGCGCAGGCTGAGGTATCTGATACCCAGCTTGCTGATGCGAGTGATTCGGTGCAAGTGGCAGAGGAGCCTGCGCAAGAGTGATGAGATCATTACACAATGATCAGTTAATTATTAATCAATTCGCAGAATTTTCAGCGGCATAGCCTTGCCAAAATCAAAGCTATCCGTATAATGCGCATCTCTTTCGAGTAGTTTGTCTAACGAGCTACTCAACTCTTTGCGGTAGACTGGCTGAGTGGTCGAAAGCGGCGGTCTTGAAAACCGTTGAACGGAAACGTTCCCGGGGTTCGAATCCCTGGTCTACCGCCATTAACTCTCCTAAAATTTCTCTAATCTTTTAGACTATTTTCTCCTTCTTTAAAATATTGCCCTTACTGAATTTGTCAGATAACTTCTGCTGCTCATCATGCAATATTTGTTAATCATCAAGATCAGCTTGGCGAGTCTTTATCGATAAGGTCTGGTTTGACTACCAGCTTCTAAAGCCACAGCTGTCAATATGAAACCTGAGCCCAGAATACAAACCAAGGCCTATATTAAACTGCTTGCCAACCTCTCGATGTATTTTGCGCAGCCGCTGATGAAGATCTTTGCGGGCATAGGTTTTAACGGGCACTAAATCCAAGGCGCAAAAGCTTAAATGTTTTGAGCTTTTAGCACCGCCGGATATCATATTATATTCCTCCGTGCGATCACCTGACACCGGCACTAGTAGGCCCAACTCAGGCAGTAAGTAAGACTCAATAAATAATAAGGTATTGATCATATTCGGCCAGTCCGCTTTATCAGGAATGGTGAACGCCGATTTGCCGTTTAAACGCCAATTAGTCCCTTGTAATAACACCAAATACAATGGCATTTCATGGGTAATACCCGATAATTCAAACTGCTTTATAATCGCCTCATATTCCGCCTCAGCTTGATTGAATATAACCCAGCCCATAAATGCATCTAAAGTTGGCACTGGGTAGCCCTGTACTTGCACCACTAAATCATTGAAATGCAACTGGCTATGCTGCTGAAACAATTTATCGATATCATCATGCGCTGTTGAACACGCACTGAGCAATAAACACCATATGCTTACAACATACAAATACACTCGCATGTGCCGCACCTTTGCTTGTTGTTCTTTACACAAGCTTAGACCAAATAACGGCAAGGGGTTACATATAAGCGCATGCTATAAAAACAGTAAAATGCGCAATAAAGGATGATAAAAATTACCTGAAGCTGAAGTCATCCTGCACTACAGTATGTAAGCCGACAGAATAAAAATACCCATGGCACTAGGATGAACTGCTTACGGTGTTGACTCATGACGCTTAAATTAATTGGCTTATTTTGCCTTTCTCTACCTTCTCTGAATTCATTGCTGCGAAAACTACTGCGAGAATTACTGAGACTTCAAAGCCGATGTTCAAATCAAACCGCGAGCATGGCTCGTTTATTTATCAGCATAGCCACCCCATTTATTACCTCGCATATTACCTCGTATAGGTATATTAAAAGCACAGTAAACCATTTGTTAAAGCGCTTGAGCATTCTCTTCGCTATGAGCTGTCTGTTAATCAGTCATGTTGACGCCTATAACGGCGTTAAGCAAAGTTGGCTGCCTGGCGGCTTTGACCACTATCAACGCGATATTGATCTCATGCCTACATCATTGAAGGCGAACTGGTACGACGAGAATCATCACTTAGCGGCGGATATGGAAGAGGTTTTACACTTTATCGGCAATGATAAGCAATTTTTAGAATTTGCCGCCTATCAACAGCTGCCTGTCTTTGCCTACGATACCGAACTGACCGGCGATTTTGTGCCAAGTCTTGATCAACATAGCGCCTTGATTGCGCGTTTGCTGGCCTGGTATTTGGTGCTTGAGCACGAACCGTCTTCACTCGCGAACAACCCAGAATGGCAGCAGCAACTGCAATGGATTCATCAACAAGACATCTCGCAGCTGCATCGATGGATAATCAATAACGATCAGCAGTTAATCCGTTTACGCCGCCACTTGTATCGCTATATTAATCAATTAGATAGCGAGGATGCATCCTATCAACGCACCTTAAACCGACTTGAGATTGATGACGCAGAAATCTCGCAGACGCTTCGCTTGGGCGATCAATCGACAGCTGTATTAGCGGCTAGAGCCCTTTTGCATATGCATGGCTTTCCCAGCGATTTATCAAGCCAAGCGGCATTAGAAGGCTTTGATCAGAGCATGCAAGGCCTTGTTAAACAATTTCAACGTCTGCATCAGTTAAAGGCTGACGGCATTATTGGCGACCATACCTGGTCAAAACTAAAGCAAAAGCCGTTTTTTAGCCTGACTGCCATACGCTTTACACTTGCCCAACTTAGACAGCAAGCGCATAACATCGATCACCAACAGCATATTGTGGTGAATATTCCTGCCTACCAGCTGTTAATTAACCATCAAGCAAAAATGCGCGTCATCGTGGGTAGCAAGAAAAACCCTACTCCGCTCATCAGCGATCAGATTACCCGCATTGTGTTAAACCCTGAATGGGGTATTCCAAAACGCATCATGCGTGAGTCTATTCAGCCACAGCTAGCAAAAAACCCGGATTATCTGCAGGAGAACCATATATATGCCTATGAATACCGCGGCGCACAGCGTTATCAAATTCCGCTGCCCGATTCACTCAGTGACTTAAAACCGCAGCAGCGATTAATTCAGTCGCCCGGCAAGCACAATGCATTAGGACAAATAAAATTTATCACCACTAATAAAGATGCGGTCATCCTGCACGATACCAATAATCGACATGCTTTTAAGCGGGATTTTCGCGCACTAAGCAATGGTTGCGTGCGATTACAAAAGCCTTGGCAACTCTACAGCCACTTACAGCAGCAGCAACACTTGCGCAACTGGCCAGAGAAAAAGCTCAAACAATGGCTCGAAAGACCCAAGACCACTCACCTCAGCATGCAACGACATGCCAATGTGCATTTAGTGTATTGGCTAGCCTGGGTAGATCAAGATCAAAATCTACACGTATATCCAGATATATACGATTTACAACAGCAGGCATTAAGTATTTAAGCAGCTCAAGCAATGTTTAAGAAGTTTACTATGGCTTGCGACGCCGTTATTGCTAAAATGTATAAGCTATAAACAATCGTTCTAAATCAATACCTAAAGCACTTGCAAACGCTGGCCCGCTTTTGCATTATTGCTTTATAAAGATGTTTTTATATCTGGAGTTAACCATGCAACACGATACCGTCATCACTTCGAGCCAGAGCTTAGAAGTCAACAAAGTTCTGCGCAACACCTATATGTTATTGAGCCTAAGCCTTGGTTTTAGTGCCATCATGGCAGTAGCCTCAATGCTGCTAGGCGCGCCACGTGGCGCAGGCATGATCTGTTCGATTGCGGCACTGGCGATTATCTGGTTTGTCATCCCGCGTACAGCCAACTCTGAAAAAGGCATTATTGCGGTGTTTGCCTTTACGGGTTTACTTGGCTTTGGTCTTGGCCCTATGCTTAATGCTTATATGCAGCTTGCGAATGGCCCTGCGCTGATTGCTCAAGCACTGGGTGGAACTGCAGTGGTATTCTTATCACTATCGGCATACGCCTTAGTTAGTAAGAAAGATTTTTCTTTTATGGGCGGCTTTTTAATGGTTGGTATGATTGTGGTATTGATTGCCATGTTGGCCAATATTTTCTTTGCCGTGCCGGCTGTTAGCCTAGCCTTATCGGCAGGTATTATTTTCTTAATGTCAGGCTTTATTCTGTTTGATACCAGCCGCATTATTCACGGTGGTGAGCGCAACTATATTTTAGCGACCGTTTCACTGTACTTGAGTATCTACAACATTTTCGTCAACTTACTTGCCTTACTTGGCGTTATGGGTGACGACTAAACGATCAAGTCTAAAAATTACGGCCTCATCTATTACGGCCCCATAAAAAGCCCGCTGCATAGCGGGCTTTTTTATTTTCTGCTGACGCTTAATTGCAGACCCGTTATAATCGCTCCTATGAGTAAATCCGTTGCCATCATGTTGATTCATAGCCCCTTCAGCCGCGCCATTAACAGCGCCGCATTTAGCTATTGTCGCGCCTTACTCGAATCTGGGCACCATATCCAACGCTTATTTTTCTACCATGAGTCAGTTCAGCTTGGCAGCAATTTATCGATATCTGCGCAAGATGAATTAAACCCAGCCAAAGCATGGCAGGACCTGATAGATACTTACAAGATCGAGGCCGTGGTTTGTATCGCTTCTGCAATGAAACGTGGCGTTATCGATGCTGATGAAGCTTCTCGATATGATAAGCCAGCATTTAACCTCGCATCAGGCTTACAGCTTGCTGGATTGGGTGATTGGATCGATGCGGTTAATCACAGTGACCAGCATATTGTGTTTAACTAGTCTCACCGCTATGCATTATCTTTTTATTATCACCCAAGCACCCTACCAATCCAGTTTAGCGCGTGAAACCTTAGATCTTGCGCTAGCCAGCGCGGCATTTGAACAGCAAGTTAGCGTGCTATTTATGGCTGATGGTGTATTTCAACTGATGCAACAGCAACGCGTTTCCGAAGGTCAGAAAAACATTGCCAAAACACTGTCCAGCTTCGAATTATTTGATATCAACCATATCTTCGCTTGCAAGCATTCTATTGCAACGCGCGCGCTAGACAGATCGATGTTCAATAAAGACCTAGAGAATCAGCTTGAATTTGTCGACGCAGCCAACATTCAGTTAAAAATAGCAGCAGCCGACAAGGTATTTAATTTCTAATGGCGCAGCTTCACCTTCTCACTCGCTCGCCGTTTAGTCAGGACATGACGCACGCTTTCGCCTGCATCGGTAACAGCGATCAATTAGTTCTGATGGGTGATGGTTGTTATTTACTGCATGCAAAGCTAGACAACTTTGAACTGCCTAAGCCAATACTCTTTATTGATGAAGATTGCTCAGCTCGCGGTATCGACGCAGATAATATGGCTGATTTCCGCTCAATTAGCATTGAAGAATGTGTATCACTGAGCCTTGCTGCTCAGCATGTTTTAACTTGGTAAGTTATGAGCTCACAGACCTTATTTGACAAAGAGGGATTTTTACAAGACCTGAAATTGTGGGATGAAGCGCTTGCGAGACAGATCGCCACCCATGAACATATCATTCTAACAGACGATCACTTTGTGATTTTACATCTAGCAAGGGCATTCTATCAGCAATTTGATATATCGCCCGAAATGCGCCCCTTAGTCAAATGGGTAAAGCAAAACTTGGGCAGCGATAAAGGTAACAGCATCTATTTACTCTCATTATTTCCTAACAGCCCGGCTAAATTGGTGAGCAAAATTGCAGGCTTACCGAAACCTCTCAACTGTATTTAATAGGCCCCCATAGATGTCTGCAGAAAACGCATTCTCACCGATCATACGAATTCTAGGGAAGGGAAAAACCGGCAGTCGTTCACTTAGCTTTGATGAGGCGCATTTTGCATTTCGACAAATCCTTTTGGGCGAAGTTGAAGATGTTCAGTTAGGTGCATTTTTAATGCTACTGCGTGTCAAAGAAGAAAGCCCTGAGGAAATTGCCGGCTTTGTCAAAGCGTGTCGAGAAATCATTGCTGATACACATCAGACCAACTCTCGATCTGTGCAAATTGATATTGATTGGTCATCCTACGCAGGCAAGCGCAAACAACAAGCATGGTTTGTATTAGTGTTAGCGCTTCTAGCACAGCAAGGCTACAAGCTCGCTGTTCACGGCAGCCAAGGACATACCCAAGGCAGACTTTATACCGAGCAGATTTTTTTATCTCTTGGCTTACCGATAGTGCACAGCGTCTCAGAACTTGAACAAGCCATTGCGGCGCGAGGGCTCGCGTTCTTCAGCCTTGCGAGTTTAAACCCGCGCTTACAGGCATTAATCGATATGCGCCCCCTGTTTGGTTTGCGCTCACCTGTTCATACCCTATGCCGTTTAATCAACCCATTTTCAGCCAGCCATAGTTTCTCATCGATTTTCCACCCGGCCTATGCTGCCACCCACCAGCAGGCGGCGCATATATTGGGTGACTCATCATTAACCGTTTTCAAAGGCGAAAGTGGTGAAATCGAACGTAAGGCTGACGCTACTTGCTTGGTCAAAAGTTGCTATCAACAACAGCAATTTGAAGAGAAGTGGCCAAGGCTGCAGCAACAACGTGAACCGATTGTGGCCGAGCAATCGCCCGAGCATGTGCTAAATGTCTACCGTGGCTCGGTCACTGATAATTATGGTGAGCAAGCTGTCATCGGCACTTTAGCAATCTGTTTGAAGCAAATTCAACGCTTATCCAGTCAGGCCGATGCTCTGCACAAGGCGCATATGCTATGGCAGCAGCGAGATCGGCAATGGTTTAACTAACAACCACTTTTGATCCAAATCGTAGCACAACTCGACTCAATAACAGCATAAGACAGCCATCATGCACATTTTTCAACCCGATCAATACATGCAACTTCTTCAGGCCAAGCAAGAGGACATGCAAATGCGTCTTGCAAAGGTCGGTTTTGATGATGCACTGGCGGTTTTTGCATCAAGCGAGCAAGGCTTTCGCTGCAGAGCTGAGTTTCGTTTTTGGCATTCGCATGATGATAGCTTTTATGCCATGTTTGAACGCGGTCGAAATGATGTACCCATTCGCATCGATCGCTTTCCCATTGCGCATGCGCATATTCAAGCCTTAATGCCAGCACTGCGCACTGCCCTACTGGCTGATAGCCAACTGCGTCATAAGTTGTTTCAAGTTGAATTTATGACCACCCAGACTAATCAAAATCTGATCACTCTGATTTATCACAAACCATTAGATGAAGCGTGGCAAGCGGCAGCCACCCACTTAGCGCTGCAGTTACAGCAGTTTGTGCAGTCATCAGCCAGTGCAAGCGCTGCAGCAAGGGTCAAAATCATTGGCCGAAGCCGTAAACAAAAAATCGTCTTGAGTGATGATTATATTGATGAGCAATTAACGGTCGATAATGAGCAACTGCATTACCGCCAAATCGAAGGCGGTTTCACCCAACCCAATGCCATGATCAATCAGTCAATGCTGAGCTGGGCTAAGTCGGTGTTGCGTGAATTTTCGCCGCAGCAGATAGAATCTCAGGGCGATTTATTAGAGCTATACTGCGGTAACGGCAACTTTACCGTAGCACTGGCGCCCATGTTTCAGCAGGTATTAGCAACCGAGGTTAGCAAAGCATCGGTAAAAGCGGCGCATCATAATTTTGCAGTCAATCAGCGTGACAATATTAAAGTCTGCCGGCTATCAAGCGAGGAAGTGACTGAGGCAATGCAGGGCCAGCGAGCTTTCAGACGGTTAAAAGAGCAAGACATCGAATTTTCAGATTATAACTTTAGTACGGTGCTGGTTGATCCACCGCGTGCAGGCTTAGACCCTGCAACACTGGCTTTAGTCGCTAACTTTGAGCGTATTTTATATATTTCTTGCAACCCAGATACCTTACTTCACAATCTTAGTGAGCTAACATCCAGTCACCATATCCAAACTGCTGCAATTTTTGACCAATTTCCCTATACCCACCATATTGAAACCGGTGTGTTATTACAGCGAAAAGTGGCGCACGTTAAATGATCATCGTCTGCATCAAAATAAGGCTTCGGTTTTATCATGATGCTCAAGACCATTAAATCTTGGATTAAATCCCAGAAACGGGTGTTTATATATACAGAAAACGCTGATATGTAAGCCTGTTTGATCACTTTTTACGCTAAGTTATTGATTTTTTTATGACCCAAAATTGCACAAAAAAATGTCCACAGTTTCTGTGGATAACTTTTGGGATAACTCTTTTATAATCTTTGCAAATACAGAAATATTCACCATATTAGCAAATTGTTCATTTTTTGATCAATTCATAAATATCAATAAAATCATATACTTATAATAAATCAATAGGCATTTTGATTTTTTTTAAAAAAACTGTAAAAAATATGTCAAAAAAAAGATTGATTTTTTTATCTGTGCATAAAGTTTCGTTATTTACTGCCGGTGCGACAAATATCAGTTAATAATTGTTGCCTCGCCTGCGTCAACGTAAAATACCGCTGGTTTTATTTAGATAAGATAAGAATCTGTGAGCTCATCGTCCTTACTGCATAATCATTCTGCGGATAGCGCTATTCAAGCATCCAAGGCAGGCGAAAAAAAATATTGGTGTCAATTGCATGGCGCTGCTCAAGCATTAGCCATTGTCGAACAAGCCGCCACACATCGCGGCCCGATGCTAGTGGTATGCGATAACACCCAACAGGCATTAGATCTTGAAAGTCAAATTGGTTTTTTTCAGCCTAGCTTGAATGTATTTCACTTCCCTGATCACGAAACCTTACCGTACGATCAATTTTCTCCTCATCAAGACATCATTTCAGACCGCCTCGCCTGTCTTTATGACCTGACACGATACGATCAGTTTGTGATGTTTGTTCCCGTGAATACGTTGATGGGGCGCCTGCCGCCGGCCAACTTTTTACATCGCAACAGTTTTTCTCTGGCGGTCGGCGATACGCTTGAGCTCAGCGATTTTCGGCGCGAGCTAGAGCAAGCCGATTACCAACACGTTGAAACAGTCTATCAGCACGGTGAATTTACGATTCGTGGTGGTTTAATCGATGTATTTCCAATGGGCAGTGATCAGGCCTTAAGAATTGAGCTATTTGATATTGAAGTTGAACAGATCAAAGCCTTTAATGTTGAAACCCAGCGTTCCAGCCATAGCTTAGACAGTGTGGCTATTTTGCCGGCGCGTGAGGTATTACTAAACGACGCCACGCTAGAGCAGTTTGAAGACCAGTGGTACCAACATTTTGAACATATCAGTTTAAAAGAAGTCGATTTCTACACCGACCTAAAAAATCATTTATCATTTGCCGGCATCGAAAATTACTTGCCCTTATTTTATCAACATACGGCAACACTGTTTGACTATTTACCCGAACAAACTTTGATTATCAGCACCGACGGCATTGAAGCAAGCTGTCGACAATTTTGGCAAGATATTCAATCACGCTACCAACAATATCGCGTTGATAAACGTCGCCCTTTGCTGCTGCCAGACCAGCTATATCTCAACGAGCAAGAGCTTTTTACCCAACTCAAGTCTCGGCCGCGGGTCATATTAACCCAGCAGTCTCATGATAATATCAATAAGGGCTTTATCCCGTTTAACTCCTTCGAAACGGCTGAATTGGATATCGATACGCGATCTTCAAGGCCTTATCACAGACTTGAACAATACCTGTTAGACAATAGCAGTAAAAGCATTTTAATGTGCGCCGAAAGTCTGGGGCGTAAGGAAGTGATGTTAGAAATTTTGCAGAGCATTGCAGCCAGAGTTGATCGAGCGCGACAAGTGATCGAGTTAGACAGCTGGTCTGACTTTGTAAGGCTCGATAGATCACAAAGCCAGCAAGCAATTTGCGTCACCGTATCGGATATCAGTCAGGGCTTGGTACTGCCAGAGCTGCTGCTGATCAGTGAATCGCAGTTATTTGGTAATCGTGTGCAGCAGCGGCGGCGGCGACAACAACAGCAAGATCAAAACGCAGACGCCATCATAAAAAATCTTACCGAGCTCAAATTAGGCGCTGCGGTTGTTCATATTGACCATGGTATTGGGCGCTACCTTGGGCTAAAAATCATCGAAGTAGATCAGCTAAAAGAGGAATTCTTAACCCTGAAATATGCCGACGATGCCTTATTGTATGTGCCTGTTGCTTGTTTGCATTTGATTTCACGATATACCGGCACTGACCCTGACAATGCACCCCTGCATAAGCTTGGCAGTGATAACTGGAGTAAAGCTAAGCAGAAAGCAGCGCAAAAAGCCCATGATGTTGCGGCTGAACTCCTCGACATTTATGCCCGTCGAGCTGCCAGGCAGGGCTTTGCGCATCAAGCATATTCAGAAGCCTATCGACAATTTGCGCAAAGCTTTGCGTTTGAAGAAACTGAAGATCAGGCGCAAGCCATTCAGCAGGTGCTGGCAGACATGGCATCTGATCAACCCATGGACCGGCTGGTTTGCGGCGATGTTGGCTTTGGTAAAACCGAAGTGGCAATGCGCGCTGCCTTTACTGCCGTGCACTCAAACCAACAGGTTGCGGTTCTGGTGCCAACCACCCTGCTTGCTGAACAACACTATCAATCGTTCAAAGACAGGTTCGCCAATCTTGCCGTCAATATCGAAGTATTAAGCCGCTTCAAATCAGCCAAACAGCAGCAGCAGGTGATTCAGCAGTTGGCCAATGGGCAAATTGATATTTTAGTCGGCACTCACAAGCTGCTGCAGGCTGATGTAAAGTTTTCGCGTTTGGGTTTAATTATTATCGATGAAGAGCATCGCTTTGGCGTTAAACAAAAGGAAAGCCTAAAAGCGCTGCGCGCCGAAGTTGATGTTTTAGCCTTAACTGCCACACCCATTCCACGCACCTTAAATATGTCGATGGCAGGTATTCGAGACCTTTCTATCATTGCAACGCCGCCAGCAAAACGTTTATCGATTAAAACCTTTGTGCATCATAAAGACGACATGCTGATCAAAGAAGCCATATTGCGTGAAATTTTGCGCGGCGGTCAGGTGTATTTTTTACATAATGAGGTCAAAACTATAGAAGCAACCGCGCGTGAACTCCAAGCTTTGGTGCCAGAAGCCCGCATCGGCATTGGTCATGGCCAGATGCGTGAACGAGAGCTTGAACAAGTTATGAGTGATTTTTATCATAAACGGTTCAATATTTTGCTCTGCACGACGATTATTGAAACCGGCATTGATGTACCAAATGCCAATACAATTATTATTGAGCGGGCCGATAAGTTTGGTTTAGCACAACTGCATCAGCTACGCGGACGCGTCGGCCGCTCGCATCATCAGGCCTATGCCTATATGCTCACCACGACCGATAAAAAGCTATCAAAAGACGCAGAAAAACGTTTAGATGCGATTATCGAAGCCCAAGATTTAGGCGCAGGCTTTATGTTGGCCACCCATGACCTAGAAATCCGAGGTGCTGGCGAATTACTGGGCGATGATCAATCTGGCCAAATTCACTCCATCGGCTTTAGCCTTTATATGGAAATGTTAGAGCGCGCGGTAAAGGCGATTCAGCAAGGTAAAACCGCCAACCTTGATCAGCCCTTACGCACCGCGAGTGAAATAAACCTGCATATATCGGCGATTATCCCCGATGATTACATACCCGATGTGCATACTCGGCTGATAGAGTATAAATCGATTGCCGGCCTTGAGCACGAAAGTGATTTAAGGGACAAGAAAGTTGAAATGATAGATCGCTTTGGTTTATTACCCGAGGCACTGAACAACTTATTTGCGGTTACGGCCATCAAGCTGAAAGCTGAGAAGATTGGTATTGTTAAAATTGATGTAGGTGCTGAAGCCGGAAAATTTATTTTCAATGCCGAGCCGGATATTGACCCCATGCAAATCGTTGCCCTGGTTCAAAGCCAGCCAAAAATATTTAGCCTTGATGGCTCTAATACATTGAAATTTAAATTAAGCAGCGATACCGTTACACAACGAATTGATTTAGTTGAAGATGTGATATCTTCCTTATCTACTGGCGCAAAAAGCGCTTAGGCTTCATTATGTTTTTTCAGCGTCATTGCCGCTTATTGTTCCTGCGAAATCGCTCATTAGCGACTGCCGCACTACTGTTATGCACTGCCTTTCTTACTTCTCTACAGCCTGCCCATGCCGAGTTAGCCACTGACCAGACCGAGCAAGCGTTAGAGACAGCCTCAGAGCGTAAAAAACGCCTGGCTGACTATTATATTGTCGACCTGATTGTATTCGAGCATCGCGAAAATTTTGCTATTAATCCCGCCAATCAAGAAAATTGGCCTTTGCCGAAAGCTGTTTATATGCCGGCTGAACGCAGTTATTTACAAAACATGACGATCGATCAGGTTTACCCAGAACTGGCAGCCGATTTTGCACAGCTTAGCGCCAGCAGTAACGCTGACAGCCAAACCATAAGCCTTGCTAATACGCCATTTGAAGTATACCAGGGGGTTAACAGCCTACCGCTAGTGCATCGCACTTTCAGTGCCCTAAACCAACAGCGGCGAAAAATTCAGGGCGCATCTCGCTATGGCTTGTTATCAAGCTATACCTGGCTTCAAAAGCTTGGCGGTGATGCGAATGATGCAGAAATCATTCTGCCGGCCAATATTCAACGCAGTGACAGTGTAGGCCGTTTCTTACCCAGCCGCGGTGATATTGCAGTCTCAGGCAGTATTCAATTATCGAAAAGCCGTTATTTACATATCAAAACCAACCTCTACATTACCGAGCTAACGCGAACGGACGTAAACATCGACGGCGGCCAAGCCAGCTTAGGCAATAGCGCCATTAACTTAAAAGAAGGTGATGAGCATGCGCTGTATTTTTTACAGGCTAAATTTGAGCCTGACTTTAAGCGATATCAGGCCAGCAAAGCGACTGCAGCCAATGATACGCAAGCAACACCGATAGGTTTTTGGCCTGCTAATCATTCGCTGCCAGACTTTGCGCTGCCCTTGTCGGCTACAAATTCGGTGTCAGTGATGCAGCAGAAACGCCGCATGCGCTCTTCTGAGATACACTATCTAGATCACCCTAAGATGGGTTTGATCGTTCAATTGACGCCGCTATACTTAGCCTTAGATCGTCAGCTCGACCCCGGTCTTTAAGCAGTATGCTTAAAAATTTAATCTGCCTATACGCGTTTTGTGCTGTATGTAAAAATACTGCGCGCTAAGCGCTTTTATGACCTGCCAAGCTTGAGCCTTCAGCTTGAGAATTGTCGACTGTATCCGATTGTATATGCAAGGTTGAGGTGGGAAATGCCACCTCAGCTTGATGCGCGGCAACTATATCTAACACTTGCATCAAAACAGATTGTTTAACATGGTGATAGGTCACCCAGTCAGTCGTTTTGGTGTAGGCATAAATGAAAAAGTCTAATGATGATGCGCCAAAAGCATTGAAGTTCACAATCACGGTTTGGCTGTTATCAATGTCATCATTCTCAGCCAGCATGCGTTTTACATCTTTAATAATTACATCCACCTTTGCTGCATCATCATAGCGTAGGCCAATGGTTTCATAAATCCGTCGATTAGACATGCGCGATGGGTTTTCGATGGCAATATTACTGAACACAGCATTAGGAATATACAAGGGGCGTTTATCAAATGTTCTAATAATTGTGAGTCGCCAGCCTATATGCTCAACTGTGCCCTCTAATTCGCGATCTGGTGAGCGCACCCAATCACCGACCACGAAAGGACGGTCTAAGTAAATCATAAGGCCGCCGAAAAAATTAGCTAATAAATCTTTTGCGGCAAAACCGATAGCAATACCACCGATACCGCCAAAGGCCAGCACCCCCTGAATTGAGTAGCCCAGCGACTGCATCGCCATTAAGGCAACGGTAATCAAAATGGCAAGGCGAGCCAATTTAGCAATTGCAACAATGGTGGTGAGCTCGTGCGGGTCATCAATGGTTTTCGAAAACGCTTGTTCGGCCTGCTTTACAAAACGAATACAAAACCATGCCAATAAGACTAAAACGGCTAAGTTTTCAAACTCTAATAATTTTGCCAGCAAAGCGCTGGGCTGCTGATGTTGGATAAGTTCAAGCGCAAAAATCAAGCCGATTAAGGCAATAAAATAGGCTAACGGTTTTGCAATACTGGCAGCCAAAATATTATCCCAAACGGTTTTAGTTTTATCTAACTGCTTGGCTAGTCCCCTAAACATGCGCTGAATAAAATAATTAACCACCAAGGCAACAAATAAAATAGCAAAAACCTGTATCGCAAGCGTTTGATGGCTTGAAAACCACTGTGAAATCGATTCAAACATATTCAACACATTCTTATGAAAACTAAAACACTATTATGCGATGCAAAAAAAAAAGCGCAATTAATGAATAATTGATTGCAAAACGGCAAAAACTGTACAAAAATACATACTGTATATAAAAACAGACTGTTTTTTCATACAAGGTTTTAAGTAGATCTTTCAATACACTCAGGTATGCAGATGATGAAACTCACCGCTAGGCAACAACAAGTATTAGATCTGATCAAACAGTATATTAGCAATACAGGTTTCCCACCAACTCGTGCAGATATTGCTAGCGAGTTAGGTTTTAAATCCCCTAATGCTGCTGAAGAACACCTAAAAGCGCTGGCACGCAAAGGCGCGATTGAAATTATTCCAGGTGCCTCGCGCGGTATTCGCATTCCACAAGACACTGCCGAACTTGGCATTCCTATTGTCGGCAAGGTGGCTGCCGGCGACCCCATCATGTCAGAGGCAAATATCGAAGATCATTGCGATATGCCGCATGAGTTTTTTCGCCCCACAGCTGATTATTTACTGCGGGTTGCTGGCGACAGCATGATTGAAGTGGGTATTTTTGATGGCGACCTACTGGCAGTGCATAACACCCAGAGTGTACGTGAAGGCGATATCATTGTGGCTAGGGTTGACGATGAAGTAACGGTTAAACGCTTAAAATACGGCAAGCAAAAACACATCCTCTACTTGCTTCCGGAAAATCAAGACTATCAGCCGATTGAGGTCGACCTAAGTCAGCAGTCATTTACTATTGAAGGTTTAAGTGTCGGCGTTATACGCCAACAACTGCATTAAACAACATCACTATAAATACTGTTTCAGAGCGTTAAAGCCATATATTGATGCCATCTATCAAAGCCATATGAGAGCAGTTAAATTTGAGCGATGTATTAATGCGGCATTATTTGCTCGCTGTTAGGTCACCGTGCGAAGCTGAATCGCTTCGACCTCTCCACTAATCAGCACATCAGAAATCACAACAAAGCGATCGCCCTTTTTAGCCAATTCATGCGAGCGCATCAGGGCAAAAGCATCATCAATCATAAGTTCTGGATCGCGATGTTTCTTAATACAAAAACTTTGCACACTGCGCAATAGATTCATCTGCAGGCGGACTTGCTCGCTAAATGTAAAGGCATAAATGGGGCTATGTTGAATCCGTGCGGATGAGGCAAAGCCCGCCATCTTACCCTGCTTGGTAATACAGATTATCCCTTTAACTTTTAAGTCGTCGGCTAAGCGAACAGCCGCTTGTGCAATTTGCTGTTTGGCGCCTTGCGGTTTTAACTGCGCAGAAAAGCCAAGCCCTGGCGTCCGTTCTGAAGTGCAAGCAACTTTGTCTAAATACTCGACACATTTCATCGGGTACTTGCCTACTGTGGTTTCACCCGAAAGCATCAGCGAATCAACTTCCTCATATACCGCATTTGCGACATCAGTGACTTCAGCACGCGTGGGAATGGGGTTCTCAATCATGGATTCCAGTAAATGTGTTGCAACTATCACCGGCTTTCCCTCGACGGCGCATTCACGCACAATGCTGCGCTGAATATTCGGCAGATCTTCAATATTCACCTCTACCCCCAAGTCACCGCGGGCAACCATGATAGCGTCGGCCGCACGAATAATAGAGCTTAGATTACGCACGCCTTCTTGATCTTCAATTTTTGCAATAATTTTCATTTCAGCATTTTTACGCTCAAGGATCTCACGTAACGCTTTAACATCTTCGGCACTGCGCACGAATGACAAGGCGATAAAATCCAGCTCGTGTTCAATCGCAAATTGAATATCACGTTTATCTTTTTCAGTAATGGCCGGTAAATTGACCCGAATACCCGGTAAATTAACATGCCGTTTTGATTTAATAATGCCACCATCGATAACTCGACAGCTAAGCTCACGTGAATTTTTTTTCAGCACTTCAAGGTTAATCAAGCCATTATCCACAGTAATTCGATCACCCTCGGCAACTTGGTCGACCAAGTCTTCATAATCGATCTGCAAGGAGCTTTCCTCAACATCGCTACCGCCGCGAACTGAAACAGTGATCTCATCACCAGGGTGCAGCTGCAGGTCTTCGGCAAGCTGCCCAGTGCGAATTTCAGGGCCTTGAGTATCCATTAAAATCGCGATCGGAAAGGCCAACTGTTGGTTCAGTTGACGAATCTTTTGAATAATTGCTGCATGGCTCTGATGATCACCATGTGACATATTTAAGCGGGCTATATTCATACCCTTGGCATTTAATTGCTGCAATTTTTCAATCGAGTCTGAAGCCGGGCCAATGGTGCAGATAATTTTAGTTTTGCGCATTTGCTATCCTTGAGGGTCAAGTTTCAAGCTAAATATATAAGTTAATCATAGCTAATTTATACATTGGCTAACATCGAATTAGTAAAAGAAAAAGAGCAACGGTAGCAGTCGTGGTATAAGACGAATTTAAATCAGAAAAATACTGACTATAAAGTTGTA
>JABSRR010000031.1 GCA_013215025.1 Pseudomonadales bacterium | reverse complement strand
GCGGTTTTGAGCACTTCTTTACGAAGTTTAGGGCCCATTCGCTTGCCATCTTTTTTCAAAGACAAATACTCTTGGAAAAGTTTACCATCTACTGTTCGACGAACGCGATAGCCATAAAAGGCATCATTATCAATTAATTTAACACTCAAGGTCTCACCCCACTGAAAGTTTATAATTTTAATATTTAGAAAAATTAAGCTCTAACAGTGACACCAACCTTCTGTTACGAGCTAACATTAATACTAAACCGTTGAAAGTATAATTTACTCTTTGCCACAATCAACTTTTAAGCGCTAAAAAACGAATTTTTTAAGTGATTTTGCCGAATTTAGGCTTAAAAAGGCGCATAAATCGCAAAATTTGAGAAATGTCTTACAAAAATCAACTCACTAACACAGCCAATTGGGTAAGTTGTCACGCTGAATCTTTACATAACGATCGAGGATGTCGTCGATTCGAGGTTCTATTTCTGACAATAACGGTAAATTTGAATCTTTCCATAACGCTAACACCGTTTTTGAATTGATACACTGCTCATATTGTTTTGCAGTTGAAGCATGGCTTAGGTGCCACCGCTCAGGAGAAATAGCACCACTGTCGAAAGCATAGGGTCGAAAAAAGCCAAAGCTATTATTACTCTCAATCATGTGATCAAGCGCATTATGCATTGCCTCACAAGGGCCGCCTTGCTCAACTTCAGACGGTACTAGTTGAACTTGGTCTTTGCGCATTTGTGCGCCATCAAAAACATCGATATCACTGCCAAAATGATGACGAGACAGGCCAGGTAAGGCCGACCATCGCATAATGTATTGCAATAATGTCTCATCACTGAGCTGCTCAATATCAAGGATTTGCGAGAGCTCGTTTAAAACGGGTCTTCGACCTGTCGCTTTTGCACGAATGATGTCTAATTGACGATGATAGCTGCGGTAGGCGCTTACCAAGCGTAAATTAAAGCCAAGTTTCTCGAGCTCTTGCTGTAAAGAAAGATAATCATCCAAAACAGCCTGGTGCAGCTGAAAATGACATCCTGACTCTTGGTAATCGATCAACGCAGATTGTGAAAAACCGAATGCCTGCTGTTCCAGCTCGGTCAATGCTTTCATATAAACGCCCTTTTTGCAGCGCAAGCGTGAAACTTTCGTCAGCGGAACAACCATTAACCATTGACGTTGAAAATAGGCTCTACCATACCACAAAGGTTTGACTTAGTTAGGATAATCCGATATCAAGCATATTCAATAATAACAATAACAATTGGTCGAGTGTTTATGGATGACTTGTTATGCCTAACAAATATTGGGCGAACCTCTGCTTTATGGCTGCAAACTGTTGGCATTAACAATGCCGAGCAGCTAGCTGAAATCGGCGCCGTTGAGGCCTATCTACGGATAAACCAGCGCGGCATAAAAACCTCAAAAGTTCTACTTTATGCTTTACATGGTGCTTTGCTTAATAAACACTGGAACGACCTTACGACTGATGAAAAAAACCAACTTTGCCAACAGGCCGGCATTAAGCACTAACTCTTCGCTTTAAAATCTTATCGCCTATGACAATACTGTGCCACCAGAGTGAGATTAATGAGGGAGAGTCGCGAGGTTTTTCAACAGCGGATTTAGGCAGTGTGTTTTTGGTGCGTAAAAACCAACAGCTGTATGCTTATAAAAATCAATGCCCACACTTAGGTATTGAGCTTGAATGGCAGGAAGATGATTTTTTAGATCATCAAGCCAGCTTGATTCAATGCTCCACTCATGGTGCCTTGTTTTTAATCGAGAATGGAAAATGCGTTGCTGGCCCATGCTTAGGAAAATTTTTACAGCCACTAAAAATCGTTATTAACGCCGAAGGCTTTATTCTCGCTACGCTTTAAAATTCAAACCGTCCTCTTTAAAGCTTAGCTAAGCGCTAACTTTAATCTATCTATACCTTTTTTAAGCTGGTCCATCGATGTGGTATAGGCAAAGCGCACATGTTTATCTGACTGATACTGACCAAAGTCTGCCCCTGGCGTAATAGCTACCGCATGCTCTCGTAACATTTTTTGACAAAATGTCATGCTATCCATACCAAATTTTTCAATATTGGCATATATATAAAATGCTCCCTCCGGCGTGGACGGAATGTCAAAACCTATAGACTGTAAAGCGGGTAACAAAAAGTCTCGTCGAGACTTAAAAATCTCTTTGCGTTGTTCTAGCACTGCCTTTGTTTCAGGCTCAAAACCTGCAAGCGCACCATACTGCGCCATGGTAGACATCGAGATAAATAGATTTTGCGCTAGGCGTTCGAGCGGTTCAACTGCAGCATCTGGGGCAACCAACCACCCTAATCGCCAGCCGGTCATGCCAAAGTATTTGGAAAAGCTGTTGATCACGAAAGCATCTTGCGTGATTTCTAAAATTGAGCTTGCAGGCTGTTCAAAAGTTAAGCCGTGATAAATCTCATCCACGATCAAATGCCCTGAGCGCTCTTGCACCGCAGCATATAGCGCCGCTAACTCTGGTTTACGAATCACTTCGCCGGTAGGGTTGGCCGGCGATGCCACCATTGCACCGATAGTATTCGGCTGCCAGTGTTTGGCCACGTTGTTTGCATTTAATTGGTATCGTTCAGCAGCCGATACCGGCACTAACTGCGCCCTACCCTCAACTAGGCGGAGAAAATGTCGATTACAGGGATAGCCAGGGTCAGCCAGCAAGATACCATCGCCAGGATTAACCAATAATGAAGCTACCAATAACAAGGCACCGGAGGCGCCAGGGGTGATGATAATTCGACGTGGATCAATATTTACCTTATGCCGCTCAGCATATAGCTCAGCTAATTTGATGCGTAACGGCTCGATGCCGGTCGCTGCAGTGTAATACGTTGCGCCTTGGTCAAGGGCAAGTTTAGCCGCATCAATGATTGGCTGCGCGGTGGCAAAATCTGGCTCGCCAGCCTCCATATGCACAACGTCAATACCGCGCGCAGCCATGGCTTTTGCTTCTGCCAGCACCTCAACCACACGAAACGGCTCAATTTCTTCAACTCTTTGTGCAAATTTCAACATGAAAACAACAACCTATAATTTTCTGCCAGCTGGACATAATCGTTTATTGTATCAGTGCTTAGTGGCAAGGGATATGATCAAAAGCTTTGACTTTTACTGATTTCGTTCTACAATTTCGCCCTTGTCTCACAGATCGGGACGAGCAAATTACAGCATTCTTGTGCATTTACTTGTTTGGTTTTAAGCACAATCGCATGCTTAAGCGTATCTCAGAGCGCGCCAGATTTATTGTATTTAATTGAGATTGATGAATGCCAACAAAAAAAGATAACCAGTTCAAAAACTTCACACCTTACAAACCTAAAAAAGGTGAGGAGTATATGTCGGATAAACAGCTGGACCATTTCAAACAGATTTTAAATGCATGGCGTGATGAGTTACGCGGTGAAGTTGACCGTACCGTTACGCATATGAAAGATGAAGCGGCAAACTTTCCTGACCCCGCTGATCGTGCTACCCAAGAAGAAGAATTTAGCTTAGAGCTTCGCACTCGTGATCGTGAGCGTAAGCTGATTAAGAAAATTGAAAAAACACTAGAAAAGATTGAACAAGGTGACTACGGCTGGTGTGATGCCTGCGGTGTAGAAATCGGCATCAAACGTCTTGAAGCGCGGCCAACTGCAGACCTATGTATTGACTGCAAAACTTTAGCTGAAATCAAAGAAAAACAAGAGCGCGGCTAATACCGCGCCTAACCCTTGCCTGCTTCAAGCCCTTTATCACAAGCACTGTATTCAGGCAGATTCGCTCCCAGCCCTTCCGGCCCTCTGCATTTTGGCTCTTTACTGACCGCCGTCGCCAGCTTTCTTATCAGTAAGTCACATAACGGCAACTGGCAGCTAAGAATTGAAGACATAGATCCGCCTCGCGAACAACAAGGCGCCACTGAACAGATCATACAAAGCTTGCTGGCACATGGCTTACGCTGGGATGGCGAGGTTGTTTACCAGTCTCGCCAATCTTCACATTATCAGGCAGCACTTGACCAGCTGTTCGATAGGCAAAAAGCCTACCGCTGTAACTGTAATCGCCAAAGGCTTAAACAGCTTAATAACGGCTACGACCGACATTGCCTAAAACATCAGCCTAGCCCGCAAGATGCAGCAGCAATCCGGTTTTTAGCGCCAAACCAACTGCCCAGTTTTTTTGATCAACTGCAGGGTCAGCAAGCTGCTGAGACAAGCAATAGTTATCACGACTTTATTATCAAGCGCAAAGACGGTTTATGGGCCTATCAATTAGCCGTCGTTGTCGACGATATTGCCACCGGCATTAGTGATGTGGTGAGGGGAATTGATCTTATCTCTAGCACCGCAAAACAGCTAGCCTTGTATAGCGAACTAGCTGCTGCAGATCAGCCTCTACCTAACTATCTTCATTTACCGATCATTGTTGATGCCAAAGGCAATAAGCTCAGCAAGCAGAACCATGCACCAGCCATTGACAACGGTCTCGCGTATGACAATTTGATTAAGGTATTGCAGCTACTGGGTCAAGCTATACCCCCTGCGACAGCAGACAGGGATATTCCAAGCCTGATAGCATTTGCTATCGAGCGGTTTGATGCGCACAATATACCGCATACGCAAGCACTTCGCCTTTAGGTAGACATTATGTTGATCCCGCGCAGCATTATTTTGTTAATTTTAGTCATGTTTATTTTCTCGCCAGCGATTGAGCAATGGGTAAGCAACAATCAGGCTGCATGGTATCGACCTTATGTTGCCTGGGGTTTAATCATATTAATTGTATTTTTAAATCAGTGGCGTACCGAAAACAAACCTAAGCAGCCAAGAGATTACTGAGAATGCTTACCCCATTAATCATCATTGCGGTGATTGCGCTTATTGCTGGCGGCATTTACTTTTTAGCTGAAAATGCCAAATTCTCTGATAACCTAACACAAAAACCTTGGGTTTATTCTTTTTCGCTTGGCGGTTATGTTGGCGCCTGGGCGCTATTTGGCTCGATCGATACAGCAGAAGATAGCGGCTACTTATTCATGTCATATTTTTTCGGCACTTCAGCACTATTTCTATTTGCGCCGCTGCTGCTGAAGCCACTGATCCAGCTGACTCAAACCTATCACCTGCATTCGCTAGCGGACTTATTAAGCTTTCGCTATAACAGCCAATTTGCCGGCATTATTGCCAGCATTGGCTCTCTGTTTGGCATATTGCCGCTAATGGTCATTCAGGTACTACTGATTGGTCAACTCAGCGAATTAATTATTTTTAAAGAATACATTCCCGCCTACACGCGACATTTAGCGGTTTTAACTTTATTACTCGGCATTGCATGTATAACCGTATTCAACCTAAAGACACAAACCAATTTCAAAAAACAAAATCAAGGCTTAGTATTTGTTAACGCGATATTTTCTATTGTTAAACTTATCCTGATTATCACTGTCGGCACCTACACTTTGATACAAGTGTTTGGCTCTCCTGGGGCGCTCGAAATCTGGCTCAATGCTCAACCAGAAAAATTGCTGCAGCTCAATCAAACCCTACAGTCCAATCATATCCGCAGCTTAATGCTGGTATTCTTTTGTGCCGCACTAGCGATGCCGCATATGTTTTTACTTACTTTCAGTGAACGCGCAACACCGGCAGCCATTAAACAAGCTAGCTGGCTATTCCCGCTCTATTTAATGGTACTTAGCCTGCCTGTATTACCATTTGTATGGGCAAAAGAATACTTAGCAATTGATGTTAGCGGTCAGTATATTCCAATAATTATTGGTTATTTATTAGATACTCCGCTACTCAGTTATCTGGCTTTTACCGCCGCAGTAATTGCGGTAACCATGTCTATGTCTACCATGTGTATTGCGCTATCCGGCATGATGAGCAGTCATTTAGTTTTACCGGTATTTCTAAAGTCTAAGCATTATCGTTTAGTTGATAATATGCTACCACTGCAAGGTGCAACCATTGTATTTATCTTGTTAGTTGTCATGCTGATGGCCAGCCTGAGCCAAGATCTCTCAACACTCAACCGATTTGGCCTAGCTTCCTATACTGCGCTATTGCAATTTTTACCCAGCATTCTAGCTGTGATGTATTGGCCAAGAGCTAACCGCACAGGCTTTCTGGCAAGTTTAGCAGCAGGTCTAAGCTGCTGGTTTATCAGTATTGTGCTGCCATTATTGTCTGAAGATGCATTAGGCCTGTTACCTACCTTACTTTCCCTGTTTGCGCTTGAACCAGATAGTTATTGGCTGTTAGCGGCTGTCAGCTGCTTAGGGGTAAATATGCTGACTTTTGGCTTTGTTTCGATCCTTAGCAAAACCACAGAAGAGCAAGGTTATATAGCTAAAATTTGCTCGCAAAATGATATTGGCAGACCGCTTAAGCGCAAACTCTTAGTCGAAAACATTGACGATATTATCCACAATTTAAGTAGAGAGTTTGGTCGATCAAACGCAGAATATGCAATCGCTATTGCGCTGAAAGAATTAAATATGCAACGCGAGGAAAAAAGGCCGTTTGCACTGAGATTACTGCGTCGCCAACTCGAATCTAACTTCTCAGGTATCTACGGGCCGACCATTGCACGACGAGTAGTGGCCAGCCACCTACCCTATGCTGAGAGTTCAGATTCCACCTTGGAAGACCAGCAAATCACGGAGTACAGACTAGAACAAGCAAAGAATAATTTATCAGGCCTGGCCGGTGAATTAGATAAAATGCGTCGACAGCATCAACAAACCATAGAATACCTGCCAATTGGTGTTTGCTCTTTATCCGCAGACAGAGAGATTACCATTTGGAACGCCGCATTGAGCGAATTAACCGAAGTACATGCTAATAAAGCTATAGGCAATAGTTTAGAACGCTTACCAGAACCGTGGCTTAGCTTGTTTGAAAACTTTATCGCTAGTGAAGAGCAGCAGCTCTACAAGCAAGAAATCAGTTTTGGCGAGCAGGTATTCTGGCTTAACTTACACAAGGGTAACCAAGAATCACACACCGTAGAGGGTAATACCACCATATTGGTTGAAGATGTCAGCTCACTGGCAAAACTCGAAAATGATTGGCAACATCATGATCGATTAGCCACTATTGGTCGCTTAGCAGCTGGCGTTGCACATGAGATTGGCAACCCAATTACCGGCATTGCCTGTTTGGCGCAAAACCTTAAATACGACAGTGATAATCCTGAGGTAGACGCTAGCGCAAGAGATATATTAGAACAAACCGACAGGGTCAGTAAGATTGTACAGTCGCTGGTCAGTTTCTCACACGCAGGCAACCATAAAGACACCTTGTTTTTTGAACCAGTCAATCTTTACCAAACTGCGCAGGCGGCACTAGAGCTACTAGCACTGAAAGAAAAAGATATTTTTCAAAAAGTCGAAAATACCATCCCACAACAGCTGGAAATTGTAGCTAACAAGCAGGGTTTGTTTCAGATATTTATCAACTTGATAGAAAACGCCTTACAGGCGAACCATCTCATGGAAAATAATGACAGCAACAGAGTCATTGTGTTTATTTCCTGCCGGGAGTTCAGCGAGTACCTCAGTATTGAAATCAAAGACTTTGGACCGGGAATTGAAGAAAATTTACAAAATACCATTTTTGAGCCGTTTTTCACCACCAAACATTCTGATGAAGGTACAGGATTGGGCCTTGCAATCGTCTACAACATCATTGAAGATCATCAGGGACAAATCGAATTGATAAGCCCAATTAATGATCAGCAAACAGGCTGTATTTTTAAAGTCCAGCTACCGCTCAATACGGGTTTGCTGTAATTGAAAAATCACAACTGCTTTGTCACTGCGAAAAAATTATACTGAGCACATGATAAAAATTTTACTGGTTGAAGATGAAAGCGTAATTCGACAGGCCTTAAAACGCTTGCTTGAAAAAAACGACTACCACGTTGATGAGGCAGCCTCCGTCGATGAGGCAAAATCAAAGCCGCTGGAAAGCTTCGACCTGATTATTTCTGACCTACGCTTGCCGGGCGCAGCTGGCACAGAGATGATCACCCTCGCCGGCGCAACACCGGTATTAATTATGACTAGCTATGCCAGTTTACGCTCTGCCGTAGACACAATGCGCCAAGGTGCCGTCGACTATATTGCTAAACCATTTGATCATGAGCAAATGTTGCAAACCGTAGCACGCATTACCGAACAAGCCAGACATCAACAGCGCGACAAGCAACAGACTTCAAATTCTAAATTTACAAGATTTGGCATTATTGGTGCCTGTGATGAAATGCGTGATGTGTTTACCCACATCGAAAAATCCGCACCAACCGATTGTAATATTCTTATCCAAGGCGAAACCGGGACTGGTAAAGAGTTGGTGGCAAAAGCGGTTCACGATCGCAGCTTACGGCAAAACGGTAAGCTTATCTCGGTTAACTGTGCAGCTATTCCTGACACTTTGATTGAATCAGAGCTGTTCGGCTATGCTAAAGGTGCATTTACTGGCGCCAACACAGACCGTGAAGGTCTCATTGAGGCTGCCGATGGCGGGACATTGTTCTTGGATGAAATTGGCGAGTTGCCGCTCGAAGCGCAAGCTAGACTATTACGTTTCCTGCAGGAGGGTGAGATACGCCGTATTGGCTCAACTCATACTTCCACTGTGAATGTTAGAGTGATTGCTGCAACCCATCGTGATCTTAAAAAGCTCAGCGACAGTGGTGAGTTTAGGCAAGATCTTTATTTTAGACTTAATGTGTTGCCGCTAAAATTACCGCCACTGCGTCAGCGTGGTAAAGATTTAAGCCTCATTGCTGAACACTTTCTCAAACAGCTGGGCGAAAAATACCAAAAAGCTGATCTTTCTCTCTCCGCCAAGGCAGTGCAAGCCATATATGCTTATCAGTGGCCAGGCAATATTCGCGAATTAGAAAATGTTATTGAACGCTCAGTTATTTTGTCGCATAAACCGGAGATCTCCGATCAAGACTTATTGATTGATATTGAACTGGTTGATGTAGAGTCCGACAGCAGCGAGAAGCCTACGCAAAATCAGGATATGGGCGCAATGTCCATGGAAGAATACGCACAGCGCTTTATCTTAGAGAACCAAGATCAAATGAGCGAAACAGAAATCGCGAAAAAACTTGGCATTAGCCGAAAAAGTCTGTGGGAGCGCAGAAAACGGCTCGGCATACCGCGAAAAAACAGCTAGCGTGTTGTGTAAGATAATACCCACGATTTCTATAATAATTCTCCGTTACCTTTCAACACAGATTTGTTACAAATTTGTAGAACTAAGTAACACATATATTTCATCCAACGTCATAATTTATCGAATAAAATTGTAAGACATTGATTTTATTGTTTTTTTAATTTTTGGCACACTGAGTGCATTATCACTGGTGTAGGTCAAAACAATAACAATAAAAAATGTAACAATAATAATAATCACCTGCACAAATAATAAAAATAATAAACTCTGTTAAACAACAATAACGGCTTGGAATGGGGAGACACTGTCTCCCTTTTGCTTATTTACTCCCCTCATTTTCTTAAAAATCTGCCTCATTACAATTACTTTTATTGAGCATATCTATTATTTAGGGTTTCAAAGCTTGATTTTAAAATTAGAAATCGGTCGTCATCAACTGATGTGCCAGACTCACCCTAATGAAGACTTTATCGATGGCAATTTAGCTACATTTTTTCTGTTTTCATTAAATCGGCACCATCTTTTTTAAAACATTCACAGCTTCTAAGGCAAGGTAACACCGCCACCTAGCTTCGCTACTTTTTGTAACACGCAGAACACTTGATTATCACCACAGCCGAAATGAAAACCTTTAAACTATTGAAAATAAAGAGAATTAAAAAAATGGCACGTTAATAGCTTATGCTGGCTCAGAATAAAAATAATATTCAATAATTATAATAAGAAAGCAGTAGTAAAACTGGGGGGGAAGGTGAAACTTCCCAATTTTCTAATTACAGTTTTAACCAGCCCTAGCGCAGCCTTATTACATCCTTACTTAGGCCAGCCTTAACCAAGCAACTTATAGTAGTCACTAAATAATACTCACTTATACAGTTATATTTCACCGATCACTCTGGATCTACCATCAGCGATGATAAGCAATCAGCACTATCATTCAGCTTCCAGTGTTGATAGCATTTAGCTTTTAATACTCCATTGATTGGTCAATCTAAAAGAGAGCATTGTGATCAACACGGCACGCACTTTTTCGGCATCCGAGCACCCCATCACACCCGACAATATCAGCATTAACGCCATCAGTGTTATGCGCAAACTTCGCGAAGCCGGTTTTAGTGCATACCTCGTTGGTGGCGCCTTAAGGGATTTATACCTGGGTATCAAACCCAAGGACTTTGACATTGCCACAAATGCAACACCGGAACAGTGTAAACAACTGTTTCGACGTCAAGCACGCATTATCGGTAGACGCTTTCAAATTGTTCACGTGAGATTTGGTCGCGAAATTATCGAACTCACCACCTTTAGAGGTGACCATCAGGCGGCAACCGCAAACCCAAAGTCCAACCAACATTCAGCTGCCAACGCCAGTGGTGTTTTACTCAGAGATAATGTGTTCGGCAGCATTGAAGAAGATGCCATGCGCCGCGATTTTAGCTGCAACGCTCTTTACTATGATGATGATAGTAATCAGGTGTTTGATTTTTGCGATTCGGTAAGTGATATTCAGGCGCGCCAGATTTGCATGATTGGCGAGCCAGCCATACGTTTCACTGAAGACCCAGTTCGCATGCTAAGAGCAGTCAGATTTGCAGCAAAACTTGGATTTAAGATTGAAACTTCTACCGATCAAGCCATTGCGCCTCATGCGCATTTACTCTCTGCAATCCCAGCCGCACGACTATTTGACGAAACACTGAAGCTCTTTTTTCAAGGACATGCCGAAGCAAGCTTTGATCAGTTAGAGCACTATCAACTGAGTCAATTCTTAATCGCTGACTTTGATCGCTATGCAACTGATCCCGCACAGAAGAAATTAATATCCTTAGCGCTTCGTAATACTGACCGCCGCATTCAACAAGGCAAAAGTATTACCCCAGCCTTTTTGTGGGCGATATTTCTTTGGCCTAAGCTACAGTATTTGCAGCGCGAGATTCAACGTCTATACGGCACTGCGCCGATTCCTGCAATGCATGAAGCCGCCCAGCAATGTATTCAGGAACAGAACTATATTGCCGCCATCCCAAAGCGATTTAGCACAACCATGCGTGAGATCTGGGCGCTGCAATTTTCGCTGCAGCGTATTCAGGGCAAACGACCTTTTCGCACTTTTGAACACCCTCGTTTTCGTGCTGCATACGACTTCTTACTGCTGCGCGAGGAGAGCGGAGAATGCCCTGCAGAATTTGGCCAGTGGTGGACCGACTTTCAACAGCATTCCACCTCGCAACGCGAAGCAATGCTGGATGAGACAAATTCAAAAACACGCCGACCGCGCAAGCGCTCCTCGCGCCACCCCAGCACCTCTCGATAAACTCTATGCCAGCGCATACCGCCTATATTGCCTTCGGTAGCAATTTATCGTCACCTGAACAGCAAATTCGACACGCTTTAACAGCGCTAGCTGCGCTGGCAGTTAAAGGTACGTCACTAAGCGTTTCATCTTTATATGCCTCTAAGGCGATTGGCCCTGGCGAGCAACCCGACTATATTAATGGGGTATGTCAACTGACAACTGAATTACAGGCNGATGCATTATTAACAGCACTGCAAGCTATCGAAACGTCTCAAGGCAGAACGCGCAGCGTTAAAAATGCAGCACGTACCTTAGATCTGGATATTTTGCTATTTGACCAGCTCTGTTGTGATCAACCAAGACTCAGCCTACCNCACCCCAGAATGCATTTGCGTAACTTTGTGATCATGCCGTTACTTGAAATTGCCCCCAACTTATCAATGCCAGATGGCCAAGCACTTTCGACACTGGCAGATCGTTTAGACTGGCAAGACCTGAAAAAATTGAACATTCAGCTTTAATTCATTAAGCTTGCGGCACTAAATATCAACTCTCGCTTATCATCAAAGGCATACTGCTATGAAGCCAGTGACAGTAGCAACGTTGTTACAAAAGAAGATAGAACAGCAAAAATTCAGCATGGTTGCTGCCTATGATGCAATTTTTGCACGCGCCATTAATCAAGCAGGCGTTGATATCATCTTGGTCGGTGATTCATTAGGTATGGTGCTGCAAGGTAAAGAAACTACGGTTAGCGTCAGTATTGAGGATATGGCTTACCACACCGCCTGCGTTGCAGCTGGCAATTCACATTGCTTGATAATCGCTGACATGCCGTTTATGTCCTATACCAGCACGGAAGATGCCGTCAAACATGCGCGCCAATTGATGCAGTCTGGCGGCCATATGATCAAAATGGAAGGTGGCCAACATCTAGCTGCAACCATAAGTACGCTTGTCGCCGCTGGCGTTCCCGTGTGCGCGCATATTGGCTTAACCCCGCAAACTGTGAATATACTTGGTGGCTATAAGGTGCAGGGTCGTGGCGAAGCTCAGGCTCAACATTTGATTGACGATGCTATCGCCCTAGAACAAGCCGGTGCGCAGGTTATTTTATTGGAATGTGTACCTGAAGAGGTTGCCGCACGAGTTGATCAAGCGGTATCTGTGCCCACGATCGGCATCGGTGCAGGCAAATATACAACGGGCCAAGTATTGGTTTTGCATGACTTATTGGGCCTGAACACCCAACCGGCAAAATTTGTCAAAAACTTTATGCAAGATGCTGACTCTATTCAAGCAGCTATTGCCGCATATCATCAAGCAGTGGTTGAGCAATCATTTCCAGCCGCTGAACACTGTTTTCGTTAAATCATGCACACCGTTCAGTCAATTGCTGCCCTGCAAAGCATTATTAAAGAGGCTAGAGACCAGCAACAAGGCATCGGCTTTGTGCCAACCATGGGTAATTTACACCAAGGCCACTTAAACTTAGTGAATGTTGCCAAAGCGCAGTGCGACTTCGTGGTTGTGAGCATTTATGTTAACCCACTGCAGTTTGGCGCTAATGAAGATCTTGACAAATACCCACGCACCTTAGCAGACGATCAAGCAAAGCTTGAGGCGCTTGGGGTTGATGCGCTTTTCACACCGGATACAGCAGTCATCTACCCAGAAGGTTTAGCGGCACACAGCAAAGTCACCGTGCCCAAGCTAGGTGATTTTCACTGTGGCGCAACAAGGCCTGGACACTTTGATGGCGTAACCACCATAGTTAATAAGTTATTGAATATTGTACAAGCCGATATTGCCGTTTTTGGTGAGAAAGACTTCCAGCAATTGGCGATCATTAAAAAAATGGTCAACGACTTATGTATGCCAACGCATATAGTAAGTGTACCTACAACTCGTGCCGATGATGGCCTAGCACTTAGCTCTCGCAATCAGTATTTAGACGCGCAGCAGCGTGCGACTGCGCCGCTAATTTACCAAACTTTAAAAGCCTGCCAGCAGTCTCTACAAACTACTCACGAGCTCACGCCATCGGCGCTAGAGCAGCTGCGAACAGAGTCCTGTGAGCAATTACAAGCGGCGGGTTTTATGGTCGATTATTTAAACATCGTTGACGCAATCTCTTTGCAGCCCTTGCGTCCAGAGACTCAATCCATAGTAGTATTATTGGCCGCCTATCTTGGAAACACCCGACTTATCGACAATATTTGCTTTGACCGCTAGATTGGCTTTAATAGCTAGATTTAGCTTAACTGCAGCAATAAACAAACATATTAATAATCATGTCTACTGTTAATAAAAAGACAAACTTCTCAGCTTTGGATATCAAATATATTTCAGGCTTAAATTAGGCAGCTTGTTCAAATCATCGGGTCTATAATAAGACCTAATTCTGATCTTCTCCTAAGGCTACCCGTGTTACATTTTTTACCTCTCTTTTTACTGTGCATACTTGCGCCTAGCTCAGCCTGGGCAGCAACTGGCGCTGAGCTTAACCTCACTCAGCACTGGGTTGGATACAGCGCAATTATGATTTTTTTTATCGCTTATGTTTTGGTGATCCTGGAAGAAAAAATCCATATGCGCAAATCAAAACCCGTTATGCTATCTGCTGGCATTATCTGGGCACTAATCGCCTGGATTTATCATCAGAACGGTTTTGATCACACCGTTGAAGAGGCAATTCGCCATAACTTTCTCGAGTACGTTGAGCTATTTTTCTTTTTATTAGTTGCCATGACTTACATCAACGCCATGGTTGAACGCGGCGTCTTCGATGCCTTGCGAGATAAACTGATTGATATGCGGTTAAGCTACCGGCAACTGTTTTGGGTAACCGGTATTTTAGCTTTCATCATTTCACCCATTGCCGATAACCTAACGACTGCATTAATTATGTGTGCTGTCATTTTAGCGGTTGGTGAAAACAAACCCGAGTTTGTATCTTTATCCTGCATCAATATTGTTGTTGCAGCCAATGCCGGTGGTGCGTTCAGCCCATTTGGTGATATTACGACGCTGATGGTTTGGCAGAAAGGCATCATGCCATTTTTTGATTTTTTTCATTTATTTGTACCATCAATTGTGAATTTTATCGTGCCCGCTGCGATTATGCAGTTTTACATCAGCACCGAATTGCCGGCGCCAAAAGCTGAATCAATGAGCCCGCTGCGTTACGGCGGCATTCATATCATTATTTTATTCTTAACCACCATCGTGCTTGCGATCAGTTTCCATACCCTGCTGCATATTCCACCCGTGTTTGGCATGATGACTGGCCTTGCATTACTTAAGTTTTTTGGCTTCTACCTTCGTATGAGCCGCCGTGTACCGTTTGATAATGTTATGGCACCGCCAGGCTCTGCGAATAATGGCCGCTTTGATGTGTTTGACCGCGTGGCGAAAGCCGAGTGGGACACGCTGTTTTTTTTCTATGGCGTCATCATGTCTGTCGGTGGATTAGCCTTCATCGGTTATCTTAGTCTCGCATCCAGCTATATCTACGGTGATCTTGGCCCTGCCGTAGCCAATATTTTAGTCGGCATTATATCTGCGATTGTAGACAATATACCGGTAATGTTTGCCGTGCTTACCATGCAGCCTGAGATGTCGCAGTTTCATTGGTTGTTGGTGACCTTAACCGCAGGTGTCGGCGGCAGCTTACTCTCTGTTGGCTCAGCAGCAGGCGTTGCGCTCATGGGGCAAGCCAAGGGTCAATACACGTTTTTTGCTCATTTAAAATGGACGCCCGTGATAGCATTGGGCTATGCCGCCAGTATTGTTTGCCATTACTGGATTAACGCCAATCTGCATTAATTGTTTCTTGGTCTCAGAGCGCTCTGTCATTATCTGACTAAAGATAAGCAGCGATGATAAAGTGTGAGCAAGCAGAACGCTTTGATCGTATTGTCTATTCAGCTAAACTTACTGTCTAAACTAAAAACCCTTTATTTTAAGAGTTCGCCGCATCATGTCATTTACTGCTCAACTCAATACCCTGCTTCGAAGTTATTTAAGCTATGCCGTCGAAATGTTTGGTCCAGACAAAGCCGCCAATCTCAATATCAAAGATTATCAACGCTTGATGGTCTTGTTAGCGGAGTGTATCGATAGTCAACACCTGATTGATAAGAGCATCAGTCGACATGCAGTTGAGCAGCTTGACCAGTCTGGCAAACCTGAGCAAGCGGTGATGCACTGCTTTGTGTTGTATATTTATAAACTGTGCCGCGATAGCTCTAAGCACCCCTTGGAAGAGGGTATTATTAAACAAAAAATCATAAACATTTTGCCAATGTTTGAATCTGCACTTAAACAAGGACAAATCGCCGTCAACGAATATGATAAAAACGCCGATGCACTTGCTCACATTGCCGATCAAACTGACGAGGTACCGGCCTTATTATCAGCGATTGCCTTAGAATATGAACGTTTGTGTTAATTTCTATATTGTTTAATATATGTTTAAATCTTTAAAAGCCCTTTTTGAACAAACCACTGAGCAACTCGACGCCAGCAACAGTTTCAGTGAAGTCGAATTAGCTGCAGCAGCCTTATTAACTGAAGTTGCCTATGCTGACGATGACTTTGCAGATGCAGAAAAGCAGCTGCTAAAAACCATACTGCACGATCAATTTCATATATCACCCGAGCTTATCCTCGAGCTTATTGAAACAGCTGAACAAACCATTCAAGACAGTATCGATCATTACCAATTCACAAAACACATAACATCCCATTATGATTATCAAGGTCGCTGTAAAGTGCTCGCAGCACTCTGGTCTATGGCTTATGCTGACAAGGTCTTAGATGCTATGGAAGAACACCGTATTCGTCATATCGCAGAGTTACTGAGCGTTGATCACAGTGATTTTATTCGCCTAAAAATTCAGGCTCGCGATCAAGCGTAAAACTATGCCTAAACAGTTTTTCAAGCCAAAATATTGGCCGGTATGGCTGGTAATCTTACTGTTTAAATGCCTCTGCCTGCTTCCCTACCGCGTAATTATGGGTCTGGCCACTGTCATTGGGCATATCAATTTTCATTGCTTAAAGCGACGGCGTAACATTGCCGAAATCAATATTGCCCTCTGTTTTCCTGAATTATCCGCTGAACAGCAACAGCAGCTTGTTAAAAATACCATGATTAATATGGCGAAAGCGTTTTTTGAAATGGCGCTTTGTTGGTGGGCATCCGATAAACGTCTGGCTACATTAACGCAATTGGAGGGGCTGGAATTATTAACGCAATACCAGTCTCAAGGCCGTGGTGTCATTTTATTAGGCATGCATTACACCACTATTGAAATGGCAGCCGCAACCATGGGCTTGCGCAATAAGGTAGACATAACCTACAAAGCGCAGCGTGGCAGCTTAATTCAATGGTTAATGCAGCACTATCGACAGCGCCATTTTGCTGCGCTCATTGAAAAAAATGCGATGCGCCAAATGGTGCGCAATTTACGCAATGGGCATGTGATTTGGTATGCCCCTGATCAAGATTTCGGACGCGAAGGCGCGGTTTTTGCACCCTTCTTTAATCGTCCGGCCGCCACATTAACCACCTTAACTAAGTTACAAAGGCTGACTGGCGCAAAAGTACTGGTGTTTTCACATTTCCGATATGCAGATGGCCCACACCGCTACATCGGCAAAGTGATAGATCCGTTTGAAACGGAATTAGGCGACGATGAATATGCAGATGCCTGTGCAATGAACCAAGCTTTTGAAAACTTGATTCGTGACTTCCCTGATCAGTACAACTGGATGCATGAACGATTTAGAACGCGTCAAGACCCAGAGCAAGCTAGGGTTTATCCCAAAAAAATCAAAAAGAAAAAGAAAAGCAAGGGCTGAATCGCGCTTTAACTGATAACTAACACCGTAAATAAGTAACCAGCAAACAGTTAAGGCTAAGATAGTTAAAGCTAAGACAATTAACGCTGAGGCAGTCTAGGCTAAATCAGTAAAAGCAGAAAAAATTAAAAATGCGCCAGCATTGCTAGCGCTTGAGATTAATGGCCAACCGGCGCTAACCAGTCGGCATTAAATGCACCGCGGCCTTTTACTTGATCGAAATATAGCGACTGTAAGGCCGTTGTGACCGGGCCACGTTTACCCTCACCAATAATTCGAGCATCTACTTCGCGGATCGGCAGTACCTCTGCAGCAGTGCCGGTAAAGAACGCTTCATCGGCAACATATACTTCATCGCGGGTAATGCGCTTTTCAAGCACCTGATAACCCAGCTGCTCGGCTAGGCTGAAAATAGTGTTGCGAGTAATGCCATCAAGGCAGGATGTGAGCTCAGGCGTGTAGATCACACCGTTTCTAACAATAAATACATTCTCGCCGCTGCCCTCAGCCACATAACCTTCATTATCTAGCAGCAGCGCCTCATCACAGCCGGCATCCAAGGCTTCTCGAAGTGCCAGCATCGAGTTGATATAGTTACCATTCGCTTTCGCTTTGCACATGGTAATATTGACATGATGACGCGTGTAAGAAGAAGTGCGAACTTTTATCCCAAGCTCTTTTGCTTCTTCACTCATATAGGCAGGCCAGTCCCAAGCCGCCACAATGACGTGTGTATTTAAACCGTCCGCACGTAAGCCCATACCTTCAGAGCCGAGAAAACACATCGGTCTTAAGTAAGCTTCTGTCAGCTTATTTTCTCTAACAACCAGCTTTTGTGCTTCATTTAAGGTTTGCTTATCATAAGGCATATGCATTTGCATAATATGCGCACTGCGAAACAAGCGATCTGTGTGTTCATTTAATCTAAAGATTGCGGTGCCGTGATTTTCAGTAGCATAGGCTCTTACACCCTCAAAAACACCCATACCATAATGTAAGGTATGCGTTAACACATGCACACGTGCATCTTTCCAGTCAACTAACTCACCGTCAAACCAAATCACACCTTCTCGATCGGCCATTGACATGTTCTACATCTCCAAAATAAGCCTTATCAGGCTATTAAAATTCATTATCTTTGCCCGCGCTCTTTTCGCCCGCTCTTAGCGTGCGATCCGAAGCGCTGCTAAAAACCAACTTAGATCGTGTAAGACTGGTTCTTAAAATATTTTGCTTGCAATACTTAAGCTTAGAGTACGGTTTTTAGCTGCGCCTTTTTTACTAAGCTTAATGTACTGCTAACTTTTTCTACTTATTTTTACTGCTTACTTTTATAGCCTACTTTGCTGCATCAGCAGGTAGCGCAAAAAGCTGCTGCCAGAAAGCCAAGATAGTGTCTCGGTACTGAACCACTTTTGCCAACTCAACTACCGACGGCTTTGCCAGAAGCGCTTGTGCATGACCCAGTGATCGTAAGGCTTGATAAGCTTCAACAACTTGAGTACAAACCGAATTACTGATCAGCTTTAGCTCAGCCATGGTCTGTAAAATTCGAATATTATCAGTAAACTTCAGCAGTTCAGGGTGATCAGCACTACTGGCCAAGACCCCATATTGTACCATAAATTCTATATCAACCATCCCCCCACGGCTGTGCTTTAGATGAAAAAGTTGTGAATCTTCGGCACGCACATCAGTGGGAATTAAATTACTGGCCATTTTCTCACGCATAGCTATCACATCATCTGCCAGCGTCGCTAACTGTCGGGGCTGAGCCAGAATTGCTGCACGCACTTGATTAAACTTTGATATGATTGCGCTATCACCAGCCACCGCCCGCGCCCTGACCAATGCTTGATGCTCCCAGGTCCAGGCGGATTGGCGCTGATATTTCTCAAATGCCTGTATCGAGCTTACCAATAGACCCTTGCCACCTGAGGGACGCAAGCGCATATCCACCTCATAAAGCTGACCCAGCATGGTTCGAGTATTCATGATATGTAAAATTCTTTGCCCAAGGCGGGTAAAAAACGTGCGATTATCTAGTGACTTATCACCATCGGTTTGCGCAAAATCGTCTGCATCATAAATAAATACCAAATCTAAATCTGAACTGTGGCTTAACTCAATACCACCAAATTTGCCGTAGGCAATAATGGCAAATGTAGGCTGCTGCATAGCCACACCATCGACTTGAGGGTAGCCGTATTTTTCTACCATTTGCTCAAAAGCCAAACGCAACACATAGTCCATAATAGCTTCTGCCAGCCAGCTTAAATAATCGCTGACCTGCATCAGCGGCAGGCTACCATTCACTTCAGCGGCAACAATATGGACCTGATGCGCTAATTTAAAATAGCGCAGCATCTGCATTTGCTCCTCAAGGTCATCTACTGCAACCCTCAATGCATGCTGACGTAACTCATTTTTCAGCGCAGCTACATCAGGCACTATCGCAAGGCTATGATGCGCCAATAATTCTTCCAATAGCACTGGCTGTGCAATCATTTGCTGCATAATCCAGGGGCTAGCAATCGCAAAGTGCATTAATTGTTTGAGCGCGGCAGGGTTTTCTTCGAGTAACAGTAAGTATGCACTACGACGCATAACCGCCTGCACCAGGGCGTGCATTGACTTGCAGCATTCGAACTGTTGATCAGCTTGAATGCTGTTGACCAACTGAGCCAACATTAGCGGCATAAAGCGATCCATTCGATCACGCGACACTGACTGCAGGTTGGCTAGCTTATCGCAGAAGCGAAACTCCAGTAACAAGTCGACACAAGCCGACTGAAGCCCCATAGCCATCAGTTGCTCAGTAAAAATGCTTGGTTCATCGGCTAACCAAGCTAAGCGCCAGTCATCATGTGCCGCTGCTGAGGTTTGCAAACTGTCCTCGGCAACCACTTGCTCGAAATAGTGCCGCACGGTTGTCCGATGATACTCCAGCGCGCTATAAAAATTCCCCAGCTGATCAAAATTCAAATAGCATAATAGCCGCGTCATCTCTGCTGGCTCACTCGGCAGCTGCTGACTTTGCTGGTCATTCATAGCTTGAATAGCATGTTCAGTATTGCGTAAAAACCAATAAGCTTTGGTTAAATCGTCAGCGGCACCCTGAGGCAGCAAACCTGCCGTCTCAAGATATGCCAAAACTGCTACCAACGAACGTTGCCGCAAATTGTCATCACGCCCCCCATGTATCAACTGGAACGCCTGCGCAATAAACTCGACCTCTCGAATACCACCAGAGCCTAATTTGACATCATTAGCCTTACCTTGACGCTGAACTTCACGATTAATCATCTGCTTCATTTCGCGCAGCGCCTGAATGGCAGAAAAATCGGTATAGCGGCGATACACAAAAGGCCGCAAACGCGCCATTAACTCTTCACCCTGCGTCAGGTCACCGGCTATTGGTCGCGCTTTGACCATAGCGAAACGCTCCCACTCACGGCCATGTTGCTCGTAGTAGAGCTCCATAGCATCAAAGGATAAGGCTAAGGCGCCAGACTGACCCCAGGGTCGCAATCGCATATCAACTCGGAATACAAACCCATCTTGCATCACTTTATCGATAGCGCGAATAATGTTTTGCCCCAGCTTCTGAAAAAATTGCTGATTCTCGATGCTGTTTTGACTGTCATCTGCCTTGGTTTGCCCAGCTTCCGGGAAGCAAAAAATCAAATCAATATCTGAGGATAGATTTAACTCATAAGCACCTAACTTACCCATGGCCAAAATCATAAGTTGCTGAGG
>JABSRR010000030.1 GCA_013215025.1 Pseudomonadales bacterium | reverse complement strand
ATGGTACCAGAGGCCGGACTCGAACCGGCACACCCGTTAAGGCGGGGGATTTTGAATCCCCTGTGTCTACCAATTTCACCACTCTGGCAAGAAGATGAAGCATGTAGCTGTTGAGGCTGCGCATAGTAGCGAATCTCATTCCGTCGGGCAAGAACTTCTGCGATTCTTTTCTGCTCGGCAAATTGCCTCGATTGGGGTTTGCTTATTTGCTGATATCCGGTCAGAATAGCTTTTCATAACAATAACTTGAGCTATTTCTGTGGTTAGCCATATAAGGTTTTGTCGGTTTCTTTGCTGCACCAGTCTGCTGGCGCTGCTGAGTGCCATGTCAGCTGCGGCGATCAGTCAAGATGCCCGCCAACAGCCGAGTGAAATCGACAGCAATAGCGATAAAACAAGCCTTGCCGAACGCGTTGCGGCGCTCGAAGCGCAGCAAACGGAAAACGATAACCATCAGTTTGCTCATAAGATCGATCAGCGCCTGAACGTTAGCGGCTTTGGCAGTTTTACCTTAAGTCAGCTGAGTGAAGATGCCAGTGAGCCATCGGGCCGCGACAATCAGCTATCCATCGACCCGTATTCTTTATTTGGCCTTGAGCTGGCTTTTATTGTGACCCCAAGTACCCGTGCAGTATTGCAGCTGGTGGCCGAGGCGAATGAGGATTTTGACCCAGAGTTTGAATGGCTGTATGTAGAACAAAATTTTTCGGACAAGCTGCGACTGCAGCTCGGTCGTTTTGGCTATGCGGCATTTAGCGAGTCGCAAAATGCTAAGGTGGCTTATAGCTATCCGGCGGTGAGTTTGACCGATGAGGTCTATGTGCGCACCTTGATTGAGAGCGCCGACGGTGCCTCTCTGGCCTACGATATGCCTTGGGGCGACAGCTTAAACACCTGGCATATTTATGCCGGCGAGCGTTCGGTGGATAAAAAATTAGAGGCGCTGACGATTGAAGCCGATAAGGTTTACGGTAGCTATCTCGAGTCGTTTTGGCGTGCGTGGTATTTTCGTGTCGCGGCGCATTTTGTGCGAGATGGGCATTTGCTGTTGGAGAATATTCAAGTGCCGACCGGCTTTCAAGGCTGTACGCAGCCTAGCTGTAGCTTAAAGCTGGATTTAAATAATGATCAGTACAGTTTGGCTGCCAAATATCAGGGCATACATTGGTATATGCATTATGAGCTGTCGTTTTTAAGCAGTGAAAATGACCGCGTCGGAGACATTTTAGGCCAGGGCTTAACCGTGGCCTATGAGTTTGAGCAGCTGCAGCCCTACCTGCAATGGGGCTATTATCAAACCAACTTGCCCGATGATCAGCCAGCTGAAGATTTGAATGGCAAAAATACGGAACGCCAGCAGCAAAGCCTTAGCTTGGGCATACGACACAATTTTGCCGATTATGTGTCGATGAAGTATCAGCTTAAATATCTGTACGACTTTGATCAAAGCAACGGTATCTTCAATTATTATGGCACTGAGCCGATTGATTTTGATGATGCCTGGGCGTTTGATATTAGCCTGCAGTTTGTGTTTGACGAGTCCTTATAAAAATAGCGTATTTCTTGCTATACTTGCCGCCGCTTAACGCCTAATCCTCGGTTGAGACCGAGAAGTTCTTGAAATCATAGCGGCCGTTACCTAATGCAAACCTCAGATTTTGACTATCATCTTCCGGATGAGCTGATTGCGCGCTTTCCAGAAACCGAGCGCAGTGGCTCACGTCTGCTGCATGTAAACGCAGCAGGGCAGTGCAGCGATCGGCGCTTTACCGATTTATTGTCCTTATTAAAGCCCAATGATGTGCTGGTGCTGAATAATACCAAGGTGCTGGCGGCTAGGCTGTTTGCTCAAAAAGCCTCTGGCGGCAGTGCCGAAATTTTAATTGAGCGGGTGCTTGATAGCCATGCGGTATTGGCGCATGTGCGCGCTAGTCGCTCGCCTAAGCCGGGTGCCGAGCTGAAGCTATTTGCCGACGAGGCGCGACAGCAGCTAAGCAGCTTCAGTGCGACTATGCAGGCGCGCGGCGGCCCCAATGATAGTTTATTTGCGCTACACTTTAATCAACCGGTGCTAGAGGTATTAGATGCGATAGGCCATATGCCGCTGCCGCCCTATATTGACCGTGCCGATCAACACAGTGATAAGCAGCGTTATCAAACCGTGTTTTCTAAAAGCTTGGGTGCGGTTGCCGCGCCGACGGCGGGGCTGCATTTTGATCAAGCTTTATTAGATGCATTAATCGCCAAGGGCGTTAGCGTGACTGAGCTGACCTTGCACGTAGGTGCGGGTACTTTTCAGCCGGTTAAAGTAGAGAATATTGCTGAGCATAAAATGCATAGTGAGTGGATTGATGTGCCGCAGGCTGCATGTGATGCGATCGCCGCTGCCAAGGCTCGCGGCGGGCGCGTGGTAGCGGTGGGTACGACCGTGGTTCGCTCACTGGAAACCGCCGCACAATCAGGCCAGCTGCTGCCGTTTCAGGGTGAGACCGATATATTTTTATACCCTGGCAAGGCCTTTCATGTGGTGGATATGATGGTAACCAATTTTCATTTGCCAAAATCTACGCTGTTGATGTTGGTGAGTGCCTTTGCTGGACAAGCTGAAATGTTAGCCGCATATCGGCATGCGGTGGCGCAGCAGTATCGATTTTTTAGCTATGGCGATGCCATGCTGTTGGAAAAGAAATAGCCGCAAAAGCTTAATAGGCAAAGCAGCTAAATTAAGTGCTTAAATAAAAAACAGCGTAACAATACCGCATACAATAGAATCTAGAAAAAACAGCAAGACGAGACATCATGACAGACAATACCCAACGGCCAGAGTGTTTTATGGATTTTACCGTGACTAACAGCTGCGGTAAGGCAAGAACCGGCTATTTAGATTTTCCGCGTGGCAAGGTGCGCACCCCTGCTTTTATGCCGGTGGGAACCTATGGCACGGTGAAGGGTATGCTGCCGCGCGATATTGAGGCCATTGATGCCGATATTATTTTAGGCAATACCTTTCACCTTTGGCTGCGCCCCGGTATGGAGGTGATGAAAGCACACGGTGACTTACATGATTTTGGCGGCTGGCAAAAACCTATTCTCACCGACTCAGGCGGTTTTCAGGTGTTTTCTTTAGGTAAGATGCGCAAGATAAAAGAAGAGGGCGTGACCTTTCAGTCACCGGTGAATGGTGAGAAAGTATTTATGTCGCCTGAAATTTCCATGCAGGTGCAGCGCGATTTGGGCTCGGATATTGTGATGATATTTGATGAGTGCACACCGTATCCGGCAACAGAAGCCGAAGCGGAAGCCTCGATGCAGCTTAGTCTGCGCTGGGCTAAGCGTTCGAAAGAGGCACATGGCGATAGTCCGTCGGCACTGTTTGGCATTATTCAGGGTGGTATGTATGAATCTCTGCGTGATCAGTCGTTGGCAGGTTTAACCGAGATTGGCTTTGATGGCTACGCGATTGGCGGTCTTTCGGTAGGTGAGCCGAAAGACGAAATGGCGAAAGTGTTAGATTATATTACGCATAAAATGCCTGCAGATAAGCCGCGCTATTTAATGGGCGTTGGTACCCCACAAGATATTATTGATGGTGTGTTGGCCGGGGTTGATATGTTTGACTGCGTGATGCCAACCCGTAATGCACGCAATGGGCATTTGTTTACTTCTGAGGGCGTGGTAAAAATTCGTAATGCGAAACATCGCCACGATACTGGCCCCTTAGACCCTGAGTGTGATTGTTATACCTGCCAAAACTTCAGTCGCGCCTATTTGCACCACCTAGATAAGTGTAAAGAAATGCTCGGTGCGCAGCTGAATACGATTCATAATTTACGCTTTTACCAAAAGCTGATGGCAGATATTCGACTGGCGATTGAAGAGGATCGTTTGCAGGCCTTCGCTGACGAGTTTAAACAAAAAACCGCGAAAAAGGCTTAAGCATGTTGAACAACCGAATCGAGTCGCGCCATGTATAAATTGATTGTTTATGTACCTAAAGCTGATCTTGATGCGGTAAAGCAGGCCTGCTTTGCCGCAGGTGCTGGACGAATAGGCGAGTATCAGCAGTGCAGCTTTGAAACCGAAGGCTTGGGTCAGTTTTTGCCCTCGGCAGCGGCGCAGCCGGCAATCGGTGAGGTGCAGCAGCTAACGCAAGTAAGCGAGGTGAAGCTTGAGATGGTTTGTACATCTGACTGTATAAAAGCGGCTGCATTAGCCATGATAGCGGCGCATCCATACGAAGAACCAGCCTATCAGATTATGCCGTTTATTACGGTGGAGCAGCTGTAATGCCTTTTTATGCCCTCGATGATAAACGGCCAAAGCTTCTAGGTGCTGGCCATTTTATAGCCCCCAGCGCTGCGATCATTGGTGACGTTGAGTTGGCCGAGCAAACCAGCGTTTGGTTTAATGCCGTGATTCGCGCTGAAAACGACCGGATTCGTATCGCTGCGCGCAGCAATATTCAAGACGCTGCGGTGCTGCATGTTGACCCCGGCATGCCGCTGACGATTGGTAGTGATGTGACCGTTGGGCATAAGGCTATGCTGCATGGCTGCACGATTGGTAACGGCAGCTTAATTGGTATTAACGCGGTGGTGCTGAACGGTGCAGTCGTGGGTGAGCGCTGCTTAATCGGTGCCAATGCCTTGGTCACTGAAAATATGCAGGTGCCAGATGGTGCTTTAGTGTTAGGTTCGCCAGCGAAAGTGATAAAGATTATGGATGCCGAGCGCCAGCAGATGATTCAGCAGGGTGCGGCAAACTATGTACGCAATGCTGAGCGGTTTCAGCAATTGCAGCCAGTGGATATGCGCACAGTCTATCAAGACTGAGCTTTAGCGGCCGGCTTTGGCATCATTGCCTAACCGCTTAGCCACTTAAACGCGTAACCGCAGCGAGTAACGAGTAGTATTATGAGTGATGAGATAGTGCGTTCACCCTGTGTGAACATTTGTTTTTTAGAAGACGATGATATTTGTGTTGGCTGCTATCGCCACAGTGATGAAATCACGGAATGGAGCGAGGCCAGTAATGCACGCCGTCAGGCTATTTTGCTGAAGTGTGCTGAACGCCGCGCTGCCAGCGGACCTTCATTGAGCTAAAGGGTTTTTTATAGGCTAAAGGCTTATGTAGGCTAAAGACTTTTCTGAACTAGCTTTTAGAAGCTTAGCTGGCTCTGCAAATGCTTAACCGCGCTTCATGTCGCTCACCCGGCGCCAGCACAATACTGTCGCTGAATGCCGCACCGCGTTCAATGCACACAAATTGTTGATAGGCCGAACCAATATCGGCGATTGTGGCGGCCAAGTCTTGCCCCGGATTCCACACAATGCAGCTGTCAGCACCGCTGGCTTGGATATCCAGCTGCTTGCTGCCATCGATTAAGCGTTGCTGGCCAGCCAGTTGCTCAAACACCGCATCCACTTCAGTCGTAAAGCGTTTACTGTTAGGCCACTGCTTTGGCCGCAGCTGATCCGTGTTGTCGAGAAACGTCTGATCAGCTAAGCCGTCTATGGTAAGCGTTGACAGATGGTCTACGCGAAAATAGCTGTGCAGTGCAAAGCTATAGCGCTGTGAATGATCACCTAGATGTTGCCAATTAAGCGCTAGCTGAATGCTATCGGCTAGGCTCAGGCTTAGCTGCAGCTTGAACTGATCATGACTAAAGCTAAACTGCAGCGTGCAGCCCTCAGCACTTTCAGTCAATTGCTCAAGCTGCCAGCGCTGCTGGCGTACAAAGCCATGTTTGCCAAGCTCTGCCTGCTCGGGGTGGGGGCCAAACCAGGGAAAGCAGATCGGTATGCCACCGCGAATCGGACTGCTGTTATCGAAGTTTGCCTGCTCGCTGAGCCAAAGCCAGTCACTGTCTTGCTGTGGGGTAAAGGATAATAATTGCGCACCTTTTTCGGCAATTTCAGCATCAAATTTTGGGTGCTTGATGGCAATAATCTGGCAGTCTTGCCGTGTATGCAGGCTGCTGTACTGGTATTGGCTAAAATCGGGCATTGTCATAGGCTTGCGTTTGAATGCTTATGTTAGGGAAATCTGCTGCTGATTAGGCTAGCGCAAACCATCATAGCAAAAGCCAAGCCTCTATGTTCAGTGTCGATACGATTTTTCTGACTGTATCGATGCTTTTATGACTGTTGGCGAGAGTAAAATTAAAGCCTGCAAGGTGCAACCTTATATAGCTTAGCGGCAGAAATATTATCTCTTAATTTTTTTTCACTTTTAACCCTGACTGCAAGCTGTCACACTGCGACAACAATAAAAAGGACAGCTTATGAATATTGCAATTGTTGGGTTAATTTTTTCTGCGTTTTTACCGATTGCCTGTGCATGGGTTAGCGGCAGCTATAAACACTATACGCTTGGCGGTGTAGATAACAAACACCCGCGGCAGCAGAATAATCTATTAACGGGCCCTGGTGCGCGTGCCGTGGCGGCGCAGCAAAATGCCTGGGAAGGCTTTATTGTTTATGCGGCGGCGATGCTGGCGCTGTTGCTCGGCAATAACCCTTTGACTATGGGTCAGGCAGTTGATGATGCAGCGCTGGCGATATGGATATATATGCTGTCGCGCGTAGCCTATGTGCTGTGTTATTTATTCAACTGGGATATTGTTCGTTCGTTGACGTTCTTTGGCAGCTTTGGTAGTTGCTTATATATTATGTTTAGCAATCTCTAAGTCTTACGGCAATCTTTTCTACACAGCTTTGCGCTGATTATTGTCTAGACTTATTGCCTAGACGTATTGTCTATACATGCTGCTTATACTGGCTAGCTACTCAGTATAAGTAGCTACTGCCTGCTAGCAATGTTTTACAGCCCAAAGCTGCAGGCCTTCTGAGCCTGCATTGCCATAATAACGATTTCCTCAACCCTTATTGCTGTATCCCCTTACGCTAAAACGTTAATAACGCTATAAACACAAACACGGCTTGATATGCCTAGAAGTGCCTGGATGTGCCCAGAAGTGCTTAGATGTGTCTTGCTATGGAAGACTATCTAAGGCTTTCTAAGACCTAATCGCCTTATTTGTCAGCGTTTTCCCTCTCTTCGTTTTACAGCTAAGGCCTCTCATTCTTTATTGCTCGCTAATATGCGCATCGAAGGCTTGCTATTGAAAAAACATTTTTTGCCCATATTAAAATTGTATTGATGGTTTTTTAATCACCGCTGATTTGCAATAACTGTGAAGATTTACGGTGGCTAAGGAGATAAATATGCAGATTGAGCAATTAACCCATGCACTGCAGCAAAACTTAAGCCAGGCACAGAGTGCTGCGCTTGAGCAGCGACATACGCAAATTGAGCCTGAGCATTTACTTTTATCGATGCTTACGGGCACACAGGCCTATGCCGCTCAAATACTTAAACCCATTGGCGATGTTGCTGGGCTATGCCAAGCATTGCAGCAATGTGTAGATAACTTTGCTAGTGCCAGCTCAGCGCAGCAGCTGGGTTTGTCACAAAACTTAGTGCGTTTATTTAGCGCAGCTGAGGCGATAGCGAAGCAAAATGGTGATCAGTATATTGCTACTGAGGTGGTGTTGCAGGCGATATTTAAAACCTCGCTAGCAATGAAGCAATTATTTGAAAAGGCAGGTTTTACGCAGGCGTTAATTGATCAAGCTGTTACTGCTGTTCGTTCTGGAGATAAGGTTATGGAACAAAATAGTGAAGATTTAAGACAGGCGTTAGATAAATATACTATAGATGTCACCGCGCAGGCAGAGGCGGGTAAGCTGGATCCTGTTATTGGTCGTGATGATGAAATTCGTCGCACGGTTCAGGTGTTACAGCGTCGCACCAAAAATAATCCGGTGTTAATTGGCCAGCCTGGAGTGGGTAAAACCGCCATTGTTGAAGGTTTGGCACAGCGTATTATCAATGGTGAAGTGCCTGAAGGCTTGAAAAATAAGCGCTTATTATCTTTAGATATTGGTGCCTTATTAGCAGGTGCTAAGTTTCGCGGTGAGTTTGAAGAGCGCTTAAAGGCGGTGTTAAACGATTTATCAAAACAAGACGGCCAGATTATTTTATTTATTGATGAAATTCATACCATGGTCGGTGCGGGTAAGGCCGAGGGTGCGATGGATGCAGGCAATATGTTGAAGCCTGCGCTCGCGCGCGGTGAGCTGCACTGTGTAGGTGCGACAACATTGGATGAATATCGTGAGAATATCGAAAAAGATGCAGCACTTGAGCGTCGCTTTCAGAAAGTGTTAGTAGATGAGCCAAATGAAGAAGATACTATTGCGATCTTGCGTGGTTTGAAAGAACGCTATGAGGTGCATCATGGGGTTGAGATTTCAGATGCCGCAATCATTGCCGCTACCAAGCTGTCTAGCCGTTATATTACTGATCGAAATTTGCCTGATAAGGCGATTGATTTAATCGATGAGTCAGCCAGTCGCATTCGTATGGAGATTGATTCTAAGCCAGAGGTGATGGATAAGTTAGAGCGCCGCTTGATTCAGTTAAAGATTCAGCGTGAGGCCTTAAAAAAGGATAAAGATGCAGCCAGTAAATCGCAGCTGCAGCAGCTGAATCAACAAATTGATGAGGTAGCGAAAGAGTTTGCCGACCTTGATGAGATATATAAGGCTGAGAAGGCTAGCTTGAAAGGCTCGCAGCAAATCAAGGCTGATTTGGAAGAGGCGCGCATGGAATTAGAAAAAGCCAGTCGTGAGTCAAATTTACAGCGCATGTCTGAACTACAGTATGGCTTAATTCCGCAGTTAGAAAAGCAGTTATCCGAAGCGGCCGAGGCAGAATCTGAAGACAATGCGCCGCAGCTTTTGCGTAATCGCGTGACCGAGGAAGAAATTGCCGAGGTGGTGTCAAAATGGACCGGCATTCCAGTCAACAAAATGATGGAAGGCGAGAAAGACAAACTGCTGCGCATGGAGCAAGAGCTGCACGCACAGGTAGTTGGTCAAGATGAAGCGGTGAATGCGGTATCTTCTGCTATTCGTCGCGCGCGGGCTGGCCTGTCAGACCCGAATCGGCCCAATGGTTCGTTTTTATTTCTTGGCCCAACGGGGGTGGGTAAAACCGAGCTGTGTAAAGCCTTGGCAAACTTTTTGTTTGATAGTCAGGAGGCGTTGATTCGCCTTGATATGTCTGAGTATATGGAGAAACATGCGGTCGCGCGTTTGATCGGTGCACCGCCTGGCTATGTCGGCTATGAGGAAGGTGGCTATTTAACCGAGGCAGTGCGGCGTAAACCCTACAGCCTGATTTTACTGGACGAGGTCGAGAAGGCGCATCCCGATGTGTTTAATATCTTATTGCAGGTGTTAGATGAGGGGCGTTTAACGGATAGCCAAGGGCGTACGGTCGATTTTCGTAACACCGTAGTGGTAATGACCTCGAACCTTGGCTCCGATGTGATACAAACCCTGACCGGCAGCGCCAGCAGTGAGGAGATAAAAACCGCAGTGCTTGAAGTTGTGCAGCAGAACTTTCGCCCTGAGTTGCTCAACCGACTGGACGATCAGGTGTATTTTCATCCCTTGGAGCAGCAGCATATTGCCAATATTGCAGAGCTACAGCTGCAGCAGCTGCGCAGCCGCCTAGCCGAGCGCGAGCTGGATATTCAGCTGTCAGCTGAGGCTGAGGCATTATTGGTCGCCGCCGGCTATGACCCGGTATATGGTGCGCGTCCATTAAAGCGGGCTATTCAGCGCCACTTGGAAGACCCGTTAGCGTCTGCGATATTGGCAGCTAAGTTTAGCCCAGGGCACTGCATTGCTGTTGATGTAGAGAATGGCGCGTTATCGTTTAAGTAGCGCTGGCTTATCTTAGGCCTTATATAAGCGCGCGCTCTCGATGATATTGTCTTCGATATGCAGGATTTCGATATGGTAGTCGCCAATCTCAACCGTGAGGTTGGCATCGGGAAAGGATTCCAGCTGCTCTAAAACTAGGCCATTCAGCGTTTTGGGGCCATCGGTAGGCAGTTGAAAGCGGGTAAAGCGATTTATCTCGCGCACCGAGGCTGAGCCTGCGACGACAAAGCTATTGTCTTCGAGGCGCGCAAAATGGGCATATTCGTCGTCGAGGTTAGAGGTGAACTCGCCGACGATCTCTTCCAAAATATCCTCAAGCGCAACTAAGCCAATTACCGCGCCATATTCATCAACCACAATCGACATGCGTCGGGTTTGCTGTTGGAAGTCGAGCAGTTGCTTGTGCAGGCCAGTGCCTTCTGGGGTGAACACTGGCGCGCGCATGATATTTTCAATCACGCTCTTATCAAGCTCTTGCTGGCTGATACAGCGCGCAATATTGCGCATATGTAAAATCCCAACAATATTATCGATGTCGCCTCGAAATACCGGTAGCCGGGTGTATTCGCACTGGCTGAGTTGTTCGAGCAGTACGGCGTCATCGTCATCAAGATCAATACCAAATATTTCGCCGCGCGGCACCATGATATCTTCTACCGTGGCGCTTTCAAGATCGAGAATATTCAGCAGCATGCGCTGATGGTTTTCTGGGATCAGAGCGTTGGCGTCGTCAACAATGGTGCGCAGTTCATCTGAGCTGAGCTGATCTTCGCGCACTTGGTTGACATCGATACGGACCGCTTTGAGTAAACCATCGGTGACCAGATTGATTGCCCAAACCACCGGTGACAGCAGTTTTAGCAGTAATTTGAGTATCGCACTGGCTGGAAATGCCAGCTTTTCGGGATATAAGGCGGCAATCGTTTTTGGCGTAATTTCGGCAAAAATTAATACCACTAAGGTGAGTAATATGGCCGATACCAGTACCCCTGGATCGCCTAATAGGCGAATGCCGATAATGGTCGCAATGGATGAGGCGAGAATATTAACCAGATTGTTGCCGATCAAGATCACGCCAAGAAGCTTGTCGGGGCGTGCGAGCATTTTTTCAGCACGTGCGGCAGCTTTGTGCCCTTGTTTACGTAAATGTTTGAGGCGATAGCGATTTAGCGACAGCATGCTGGTTTCGGAGCTGGAGAAGAATGCAGAGAACAGCAGTAGCAGCGCAATGGCGGCAAACAAAAGCCCTGTGGGCAAGTCGTTCAAGAGAGGGTTGTCCGTGTTGATTCGATAAGTGAATCTTGCAGCAAGCCTGCGCTTAGCGCAAGTGTTTATGCAAGGATAACTTCTAGCACAAACTTAGAGCCAAAATACGCCAGCATCAGCGCGCTAAAGCCGCTTAAGGTCCATTTGGCGGCGGTATTGCCGCGCCAGCCCCAGGCCTGACGGCCAAACAGCAAGATAGCAAATACCCACCATGCAGCAATCGAGAGAATGGTTTTATGTGCTAAATGTTGCGCGAACATATCGTGCAAAAACATAAAGCCGCTGCCGATCGAAATGCTGAGGGTGATAAAGCCGAGCCAAATCAGTTCGAACAGCAGCTTTTCCATCGTTTGCAAGGGCGGTAGATATTGAAATAAGCCATTAAAGTTATGCGCCCTCAGCTGGTTTTCTTGAATCGCTAACATGCAGGCCTGTAATGCGGCCAAGCTAATGAAGCTATAGGAAATGATGGACAGGCTGATATGCAGGATTAAACCTTCGCCGCTGATAATTTTGCTATTGCTGCCCGGGCTGAGCCAGGCTGCCAGTACCGCAAAAGCAGACAGCGGCAAAAATACCAGCATTAAATTTTCGATTGGCATTTTACGCATTAATGCCAGTGCTGAAATAAGACCAATGGCGCAGAATACAAGGCTGGCCGCGTTCGCCAGCGATAAATTCAGCACATTGCTGGCATAAATGCTGTGCTCTAGCGACCAAGCGTGCGCTAAGACGGCAAACGCAAAGCTGAATAGAAAAACCTTGCTGCTGGGCTGACGCTGACTCAGCTGTTTTAATAGCGCGGCAAAACTCAGTAAATAAGCGGCTATAGAGCAGATGGTGATCAAATTAAGCATGGTGATCTACGATTTGAATGGCGCTAGCGTTAGCTATTCGAGAGGCTAGCACGTATACTAATAGGTTATGTGAGTTCATTTCCGGTTGCGAGCGTCAGTCGGATTTGTTCATGGTTAAATTTTGGTTTGATCGTGCTTAGATCACGGTTAGATCTACATTTAACGAATTATTCGCAGTTTATTCGAAAATCATTCGCAATCGATAATAACTGAATTATCAATTGTTTATTTGAAGGTCACCATACCAGCGCGCAGCCAGCTTTAAAAGAAAAATCTAGTTGGTCTGTACCGCTTAAAACGCAGCTTTAGCGTCTGTGTAAAAAAGGTTTTACAGCATGTTTGAAAACTTAACCGATCGCTTATCGGATTCGTTAAAAAAAGTCACCGGCCAATCGCGCCTCAACGAAGACAATATTAAAGATGTGTTGCGTGATGTACGCATGGCCTTGCTTGAGGCCGATGTGGCGCTTGAGGTGGTTAAAAGCTTTATCGACCGTATCAAAACACGCGCGATTGGCACTGAGGTACTGTCGGCGCTTAACCCTGGGCAAACTTTCGTTAAAATTGTTCAGGATGAGTTAGAGCTGGTACTCAGCGGCGGTGATGCCGAGCCTGAGGGGCTAAAATTAAATACCCAGCCGCCGGCAGTTATCTTGATGGCGGGTTTGCAGGGTGCGGGTAAAACCACCTCGGTTGCCAAGCTGGCCAGTCATTTACAGGCGCAGAAGAAAAAAGTCATGGTGGTGTCGGCGGATGTCTATCGTCCAGCCGCTATCAAACAGCTAGAAACGCTGGCCAATGATGTCGGCGCGGCGTTTTTTCCGTCTGAGGCTTCGCAAAAGCCGGTGGCGATTGCCAAAGCGGCTATTCAAGAGGCGAAGATTCAAGTCTGCGATGTGTTAATCGTCGATACCGCTGGCCGTTTGACGGTTGATGAAGCGATGATGAGCGAAATCAAACAGCTGCACAGTGCGATAACGCCAATTGAAACCCTGTTTGTGGTAGATGCCATGACGGGTCAGGACGCAGCGAATACAGCTAAGGCCTTTGATCAGGCACTGCCCTTAACCGGTGTGATTTTGACCAAGGCTGATGCGGATTCGCGCGGCGGTGCAGCCCTATCGGTGCGGACGATTACCGGCAAGCCGATTAAATTTTTGGGTATGGGCGAAAAAACCGACGCGCTTGAGCCATTCTACCCTGACCGTATTGCCTCGCGAATTTTAGGCATGGGCGATGTGCTGAGCTTGATTGAAGAAGCTGAGCGTAAGCTGGATAAGAAAAAAGCCGATAAACTGGCCAAGAAAATTCAAAAAGGTAAGCGTTTCGACCTTGAAGATTTCCGCGATCAGCTTCAGCAGATGAAGAATATGGGCGGCATGTCGTCGATGCTCGATAAAATGCCGGGCATGGGTGGTTTGTCGCAAATGGCGCAAGATCAGGTTGATAATAAAATGTTTGTGCAGATGGAGGCAATCATCAACTCGATGACTCCGGCTGAGCGGCGCAATCCTGATATTCTTAATGGCTCGCGTAAACGCCGTATTACTCAGGGTTCGGGCACTCAGCTGCAAGATTTGAATCGCCTGATCAAGCAGCATAAGCAGATGGCGAAAATGATGAAAAAATTATCGCAAAAAGGCGGCATGCAAAAAATGATGCGCGGTATGCAAGGTATGATGGGTCAGGGTGGTATGCCCGGCATGGGCGGCCAGATGCCTCCAGGCGGTATGGCTGGATTGCCGCCGCAGTTTAAAATGAAGAAGTAAACCTAGCCGCTGCGCGCATGTAGGCCATGGTAATTTTCTCTGGCTTGTGGTTTACAGCGTGCTTAGCTTTTCATATAATGTCGCGCCTTTGAAATCTGGGTCCTGTTTTGGCTCGGTTTTAAAACAGAATTTTATGACTTTATGACACAGTATTGGAATAGACGATGGTAACAATCCGTTTAGCTCGAGGTGGTTCTAAGAAGCGCCCATTTTATCACATCACGGTTGCTGACAGCCGTCGCGCGCGTAATAGCCGTTTTATTGAGCGTGTTGGTTTCTTTAACCCAATTGCACGTGGTCAAGAAGAGCGTTTGCGTCTTGATAATGCGCGTATTGATTACTGGGTAAGCCAAGGTGCTCAGCTGAGTGATCGTGTGGCTAAGCTCGTTAAAGACGCAGCTGCCGCTTAAGACAACATTTTATAAACTAATTTCGATTAGTTTATTGCCTGATTGCCGGTTTGAGTGTGTTGCCTTGCACGACTTAGGCCTTGATAATTTTCAGGCACATGCAAAAGCTTGTGGTTAATACCGATATGACAACCCAGGAATCTTCCTCTGATTTGTTAGTCATTGGTGTTATTACACAAGCTTTCGGCATTAAGGGCTGGGTAAAAGTGAAGTCGTTTACCGAGCCTGAAAGCAATATTTTACATTATCGACACTGCTTACTGTCGCACAATGGTCAGCAACGAAAAGTCGAAATTGAACAAGCCAGACCGCAAGGCAAGGCGCTGGCGTTAAAGCTGAAAGGCATTGATGACCGCAATCAATCTGAGCTACTGCGTAAAGCACAGCTAATGATTGCTGCTGATCAATTAGCGCAGCTGCCGCCCGATGAATATTATTGGCATCAGCTGCAGGGTTTGACGGTGCTATTGGCCTCAGAGGCAGCCTCTGATTTGCCCATACTGGGTGTGGTTAGCCATTTATTAGAGACGGGCTCGAATGATGTGCTGGTGGTTAAACCCAGTGCAGATAGCCTTGATCAGCGCGAGCGGCTGCTACCGTATCGTCCCGAGGTGGTACTTGAGGTCGATCTTGACGCCGGCACGCTGAGCGTTGATTGGGATCCGGATTTTTAGCATGACACATTTCACCGTGTTGTCTTTATTTCCGGAAATGTTTACCGCTTTAACCGAGCACGGCATTAGTTCGCGCGCGATAAAGCAACAGCAGTTATCGCTGACTGTGGTCAACCCGCGCAGCTTTACCGAAGATCGACATCGTACTGTGGATGATCGTCCTTACGGTGGTGGGCCGGGTATGCTGATGCTGCTAGAGCCTTTGTGTAAGGCGCTGCAAGCAGCACAGTCGCAGGTGTTGGCGCGCAGTGCAGCCCCTGCTAAGGTGGTCTATTTATCACCGCAGGGCACGGTATTTAATCAGGCCAAAGCGCAACAGCTGGCTAGCCTTGATGAAGTTATTTTGATTGCGGGTCGTTATGAAGGTATTGACCAGCGATTTATAGATCATTGGGTAGATGAAGAAATTTCACTCGGTGATTATGTTGTTTCAGGCGGTGAGCTGCCTGCAATGATGGTTATTGATGCCGCCGCGCGCTGCATTCCCGGTGTTTTAGGGCATGCGCAGTCGGCAGCTGAGGATTCGTTTTTTGCCGGTTTACTCGATCACCCGCAATACACGCGTCCTGAAGTTTTTCGCTGGGATGAGCAAGACTACCCGGTACCTGAGGTACTGTTGGGCGGCAATCATCAAGCGATTCGCCGCTGGCGTTTACAGCAGGCGATTGGTCAAACCTGGTTGAAGCGACCAGATTTGCTGGCTAACAAAACACTGACTGATGAAGAAAGTGCATTGCTAGCGGCATTTAAACAAGCGCTTCACACGAGTGAGTAGAATGAACGTGAGATGTATGTGCTCATGGTCCTCTGTGCTTGAGTCCTAGCCTAGGCGTGGTTAACCAAATAGTCCACAGCTATGATGGCACTAATTAAGGAGCTAAAAAATGAGTAAAAACAAAATTATTGCTGCGATTGAAGCGGCGCAAATGACTAAAGAATTACCGGCTTTTGGCCCAGGTGATACGGTGGTCGTTCAGGTAAAAGTAAAAGAAGGTAACCGTGAGCGTTTACAGGCTTTTGAAGGTGTTGTGATTGCAAAGCGTAATCGTGGCATTAACTCAGCTTTTACTGTGCGTAAGCTATCATCAGGCATTGGTGTTGAGCGTACCTTCCAAACTTACAGCCCTCTGGTTGACAGTATTGAAGTGAAACGTCGTGGTGATGTGCGTCGTGCTAAACTTTACTACTTGCGTGGCTTAACCGGTAAAGCGGCACGTATCAAAGAAAAGTTGGCGAAAAAATCCTAACGATTTATCGTTTCTGTAAAAACCGCGACCTGTCGCGGTTTTTTTTCGCCTTTCTCTGCTGCTTTGTTTTATGCGCCCTGTTTTCGGTCTCTCTGTTTTCTGCCTCTCTGATTTCTGCCCTGCTGCAGGCTATATTCGATTAGCTATTCTTGATAAGCTTGAGCGATGTCAAATCAACAAGCTAAAGCCGTTAAATTGCAGCAAGCTGCCTCCGCCGACATTGAGCGCTATCTTGATGCGGTATGGATGGAGAAAGGCTTGTCTGATAATAGCCTTGCTTCATACCGATCCGATTTAGCGCTGTATGAGCAGTGGCTGACACAACAGCAGCATAAAGCCCTGTTAAGCTGTGATGCTGGTGATATTCAGCAATATTTTGCTTGGCTGTTGGAGCGTGGTTACTCGTCTAAAACCTTGGCGCGCATCTTGTCCTGTCTGCGTGGATTTTTTCATCATGCCAAGCGCGAGGCTTGGTGT
>JABSRR010000029.1 GCA_013215025.1 Pseudomonadales bacterium | reverse complement strand
GGTTTAATGCGCATCAATCATACCGGTGAAGTGTGCGCACAGGCGCTATACCAAGGCCAATCACTGACCGCTAAAAATCCTGAAACACGCGATGCCCTGCTTGATGCTGCAGAAGAAGAGATTGATCACTTAGTCTGGTGTGAAGAACGCCTAAATGATCTTGGCAGCCATACTAGCTATTTAAACCCTGTATTTTACAGCTTATCGTTTGCCATTGGCGCGGTCACTGGTGCTATCAATGATGAAGTCAGTTTAGGCTTTGTTGAAGCCACTGAAGACCAGGTGTGTCAGCACTTACACGAGCATTTAGAGCAGATACCTGAGGAAGATATCAAAACTCGCCAGATACTCGAACAAATGCTGATCGATGAACAAGCACATGGCGATAAAGCGCTAGATCAGGGCGGCATAGCGTTTCCATGGCCGATTAAACAAGGGATGCGCCTGTTATCAAAGGCCATGACTAAAACCACTTATCATATTTAGTTTTAGAATGCTGTAGCTTGCAATATCGGATAGCATGCCAAGCCGTCAGTCGTTCTGTGCAATTAAATATGTGCATTTATACATAATAATAGAGGAATCCTTATGCACCTTGGCTTTAGCTCAATGAACACACCACTGGATCCAGACCCGCGCGAACTGGCAAAAGTTCTCGAACAAGCTGGATTTGAATCACTGTGGTATGGCGAACACAGCCATATCCCTATGTGCCGCAGCACGCCTTATCCAGCAGGCGGCGAGATGCCACAACCCTATAAAGAGATGCAAGACCCCTATGTATCATTGATGGCTGCCGCCAGCGTCACTGAAACCTTAAAACTGGGCACTGGCATTGCCTTGCTGTGCGAGCGCGAGCTTTTCTCACAGGCCAAGACGATCGCCACCTTGGATCGATTAAGTAACGGCAGATTAATGATTGGTACCGGTGTTGGCTGGAATCAGGAAGAATTTGAAAACACCACGCATATCCCTTTCAACAAACGCTATAAAGGCTTACGAGAAATTGTTGAAGCAACGCGGACGTTATTTAATCAATCCGAGCCAAGCTATGATGGCGAGTATATTAATTTTGACCCAGTGTGGTTTGAGCCTAAGCCACAGCAAGCCTCAGGTAGTGATATGGCAGCGCTTGGTCCAAAATTCACTTTAGGCGTGATGGGGCCGCTTGGCATTAAGCATGCGGCACAATGGGCTGATGGCTGGATGCCTGTAGATGTTGCGATGCCAGATATGGAGCAAGGCATTAAAGACTTTCACCAACTGGTGCGCGATCACGGCCGAAAGCCGGATGATGTTGAAATCACCATGGTAGTCATGAGTGAAGTCAGTGGCGATTTATTAAAACGTTATCGTGATCTTGGTATCACGCGCTGTAATATCGGTGTCGGCATGGAAAACTGGAACAAGCCCGAAATCATTATGCCGATGATTGAAAAGTTCAGCCAGCTGATCCCTGAGTTATAAGAGTAGCCAAAGTCCATGAGCAAGGCTTGCAGTGAATACGCTGCTAGGTACCGATGACCGAAAAGCTCAAAGATTTTTACAGCCAACAACGTATTATGGCGATTGCACAGGTAGTCGCCGAATATGATAAATCCTTTGACACGCGAAATTTTTGCCAACAGGTTCAGACAGACAGTTGGCAGGATTTTTCCCTGAAACAACGCCAGACAAGGCTCAGCTTTTGCTTATATCATGCAATCAGTGGCAGCTATAAAGAAAAGCTAGCGCTACTTTGCCAAGTCGCGCAGCATTTTGGGCGATATGCTGAGGCCTCAAAGGCCGAACGGCTTAAAGAAAACATTGCCGGTAATTACCAATACATGTTTTTCCCAGGTGTAGTTGAACAATTCGGCCCGCATAAGCCCGAAGCTTGGTCAGCAAGCCTCGACGCACTGGCAGCAATGACTATGTTTTCCTCCAGTGAATTTGCAGTGCGACCGTTTCTTGCGCAAAATAGCCGTGCTATGTTGCGGCAAATGCTTTGCTGGAGCCAAGATCAAAATTACCATGTCAGGCGACTCGCTTCAGAGGGCTGTCGACCACGCTTACCGTGGGCCACACAATTGCCAATGCTGATTAGTGACCCAACACCCATCATACCGATATTATCGATGCTTTACCTTGATACTAGTGCCTATGTTAGGCGATCGGTTGCCAACAATCTTAACGACATCAGCAAAACGCATCCAGAGTTAACTCTAGACACCTGTGAAAGCTGGCTAAAAAAGAGCGCGGAGGCTTTACCGGTGGTTCAGCATGGGCTTCGCGGCCTATTAAAACAAGGCAACGAAAGAGCGCTATCATTGTGCGGTTTTGATCAGTCGGCCGCCATTCAACTGGAGCAAATTGAATTTCCACAACGGATTAAAATTGGTGCTACTGCCGTTTTAGCCTGCCAACTGACTCAGCTAGACCAACAAAGTCTTGGCCGCTGTCGCATTGAATATGCTATTGATTTTTGTCGCCAGGGTCAGCGTCGGAGTCGCAAGGTATTTCAAATTTCTTCTAACCATATTGCTAAACCTCAACATCAAGTGCAAAAGCCCATTCAATTCATACATCGTTCAACTCGACGGCTTTATCCAGGACAGCACCAAATTAGCCTCATCATCAACGGCAAGTGTCTCGCCAGCCAGGCGTTTGCACTTTATAATTAAAGCCTTTGATCACTCCCTAAGCAGAAAGCAAAATTACAAACAGCATATTTGTCAGCATGCCATTTATTCAAAAAATTCCTTTAAGCGTTCGCTATATGCTGCTAAGTGCACTTGGCTTCGCATTGATGGCTGCCTGTGTCAAACAGGTCAGCAATAACGGCATACCTTTACTGGAAATTGTAGCCGCCAGAGCGCTTGTATCACTAGCACTGAGTTTTATTGATGTGCAGCGCAAAGGCATTTCAATTTGGGGTAATAACAAACCCTGGCTCATCGCACGTGGGGTAGTTGGCGCATTCACCTTAATAGCTGTGTATTATGCGGTAAGCGCTTTACCATTGGCCGATGCAACCGTTATCCAGTATTTACACCCGGTTTTCACGGGTCTGTTAGCTTTTATTTTTTTAAAGGAGCCTTTGCAACGATCGACCATTCTATGCGTCATGCTTAGCCTAACAGGGCTTTTAATTATGACAAATCCTGAGATATTATTTTCTCAACACACATCGCAGTTACCTGCTTTTGCAGTCGCAATGGCGATACTAGGCGCATTTGGCAGTGGCGTGGCCTATGTTATTGTGCGTAAACTGAGTCAAACCGATGATGCTTCGGTGATTATTTTTTACTTCCCACTGATTGCACTTCCAATTGCGCTGATTGGTCTTGGCGACCAGTGGGTCTTACCAACTGGCCATAGCTGGTGGCTACTGCTGTGTATTGGCATATTCACACAGCTTGGACAAGTTGGCTTAACGAAGGCGATGCAAACAGAGGCGGCAGCCAAAGCGACCGCTTATTCATATATTCAGGTTGTCTTTTCGGCCATTCTGGGCTGGCTGTTCTTTAGCGAGCTGCCATCAATTTGGACCATCATCGGCGCCAGCCTGATTATAGCTGGCGCATTGATTAATGTATTTTGGAAAAAATAAGCCGCAGTTAGCCTGATTCAGACTGCGATAGCTCAAGTAGTTCATAACTGTGTGAAACTTCAACGCCAGCAGCTTCCATCATGATCGATGCCGAGCAATACTTCTCTGCCGACAGTGACACCGCACGCGCAACCTGCTTCTCTTTCAGCTGATGACCTGAAACCACAAATTTAATGTGAATTTTAGTGAATACTGCAGGCACAGCATCCGCCCGTTCAGCCTCTAAATACGCCTGACAATCAGTAATCTGCTGACGCGATTTTTTTAAAATACTGATCACATCAAACGAGGCACAGCCACCCATGCCCAATAGCAACATCTCCATCGGCCTAATGCCGCTATTTCTTCCCCCGGCCGATTCTGGCCCATCCAAAACCACACTATGGCCACTGCCCGACTCTGCTAAGAACTGAGCATTATCAACCCATTTCACCTGTGCCTTCATAGTCATTCTCAATCTAATAAAAGCGCTTATTTTAGCATTTTTTTTATTCGCCTAGCATCAATCTATTCACGGCACGCAGTAATCTCTTTTAATAAAGTTGTCGCCTACTCGCCCGCTTTGTTAACCATGCAATATGCTGTGATACCGATATCTGAGTGACTAAAAAAAGTTTCGCGGCGATATTTGTGTTTACCTATCAAGCTTGTATGATGAGTTGACTGTAAAACTTATAAGAAACAGACTTTGATTATGACTTATACACCGCTAAATCCGCATATTCCTCAAGTAGAGGACTTTTTGTCGCACTGCACTATAAGAAAGTTTCCAAGCAAAACCACCCTTATCTCTGCTGGCGAGCGCTCTCATTCTTTATTTTATATTTTAGAAGGGTCGGTAACGGTGCTACTTGAGGATGAAGAAGGTCGAGAGATGATTGTCGCTTATTTAAACAAAGGCGACTTTCTTGGCGAGGCAGGTATATTTGATAATGATAATACCCGCACNGCCTGCATTCGCACCAAAACTGCCTGTGAGATAGCGGAAATCTCTTATGAGCGTTTTCGTCATTTAATTAATCAGCAGCCGATATTCTTNATGGAACTTACTAAACAAATTTCCAATCGTTTACAGGCAACCACACAAAAAGTCGGCGATTTAGCGTTTCTTGATGTCACCGGCAGGGTTGCTCGCACCTTACTGGACCTTTGCAAACAACCCGATGCAATGACTCACCCTGACGGCATGCAAATTAAAATCACACGTCAAGAAATTGGTCGCATCGTTGGCTGTTCTCGTGAAATGGCTGGGCGAGTATTAAAAACCTTAGAAGCACAGGGCTTGATCTCAGTGAGCGGCAAAACCATGGTAGTATTTAATGCCCGCTAGCTAACAAACAGCAGTAAAACTGCCTTCAGAATTTTACTCAACATCCGCAGAAAATTATCGCATTTATCAGGTACAGCTTTTGCATAAATAATTGAAGTGGTCGCGAGAAGAATATGTTAATAACTGACAATAATCTTTTGCGATGTTTAACATATCAGCTAGTTAAGGAGACTGCATGACTCATGATATAGGACTGATTGGCCTTGCCGTGATGGGGCAAAATCTTGCGCTTAACTGTCGTGACAAAGGCTTTTCGATTGCGGTATACAACCGCAGCTTTAGCAAGACCGAAGCTTTTCTACAACACCACTCAAATGACTCAAGTACCGCACTGAACGGCTTTGAAAGTCTTAGCGATTTTGTTCAAGCATTAGCAAAACCGCGTAAAATTATTCTCATGGTAAAAGCCGGTGCCGCTGTTGATCAAACCATTGCACAATTAATTCCCTTGTTAGATGCAGGTGATATTATTATTGATGGCGGCAACTCTGATTTTCAAGACAGCGAGAATCGCGCCAAACTTTGTCAGTCGCATGAGCTTCTGTTTGTTGGATCAGGTATTTCGGGTGGTGAGGAAGGTGCTCGCTTTGGCCCATCCATTATGCCCGGCGGTGACAGCAAGGCATGGCCTGCGATTAAGAATATTTTTCAAACCATTGCCGCTCAAGTTGAACAAGAAAGTTGCTGCGAATGGATGGGCGCTGGCGGTGCAGGCCACTTTGTCAAAATGGTTCATAACGGCATCGAATATGGTGACATGCAGCTGATCACGGAAAGCTACGCCTTACTAAAAAGCGTCTTACAGCTTGATAATGCATCACTTGCTGATTGCTATAGCCGCTTCAATCAAGGTCCATTAAACTCATATTTAATTGAAATCACTGCTGAAATATTTGCCTTCAAAGATAGCGAAGGCAATGCCGTTATTGATTATATTCTGGACACTGCAGGTCAAAAAGGCACCGGTCGTTGGACCGCCATCAATGCTATGGAACATGGGACACCATTAACCATAATTGCCGAAGCGGTATACGCACGAAGTCTATCTGCAAGACTCGATGATAGACTGCAAGCTAGCAGCGTATTACCCAAAAATAACGCAACTGCTAGCAAACCAGAGCATGATACCTTTTTGTCGCAAGTTGAAAATGCTTTATTGCTGGCAAAAATACTCTCCTATGCACAAGGCTTCATGCTGTTACGGGACGCATCTAACTATTATGCATGGGATTTAAACTTAGCAAATATTGCAAAAATATGGCGCGGTGGCTGCATTATACGCAGCCAGTTTTTAAATCCAATCCGAGAGGCATACAGCGACAACCCTACTTTAGAAAACCTGTTATTTGCCGATTATTTTAAACAAGCTATAGCTAGCTACGAAACTGATTTACGTAATGTGATAATTCTTGCTATTCAACATGGCATAGCGGTTCCAGCGCTTAGCGCTGCTCTGTCTTTTTTAGATGGTCTGCGTGAGTCTCACAGCACCGCAAATCTATTACAGGCTCAGCGCGACTACTTCGGTGCGCACACCTACGAACGACGTGACCAAGCACGCGGCCAGTATTTTCATACTGACTGGGCCGGCTTAAATGGCTCAGCCACCTCAGGCACTTATGATGCATAGCCCTGACCATAGACTACCCGATGCATTAAGCATCATTATTTTTGGCGCAACGGGTGATCTTACGCTGCATAAATTGATGCCATCGCTGCTTAGGCTCTTTCAGCATCAGAGAATGCCAAAAGCTTTTGATATTATCGCCTGCGGCCGCAGAGACATCAGTCGCGAACAGTATCAACAGCTGGTCTTGCCGCAGCTTGAAACAGCCAGTGAAGTGACTGATCAGACATTTTGCATAGACGCTTTTTTAGACCGCATTCATTATTTTACTGGCAACTTAAATGACAGTTATATGTATTTGCGTTTGGACAGTTTTTTGCAGGCCGACAAGTTTGCCAATGATATGGTATTTTATTTAGCCATTGGCTCTGAACAACTACCGATTTGTATTGAAAATTTAGCCAATCAACGCCTGTTGAATAACAATGAACATATTCGCCGAGTGGTGGTTGAAAAACCGATTGGCCATGACCTTGCTAGCGCAACCGCAACTGAACAAATTCTCTCTGACCACTTAGATGAGGATCAGATCTTCAGAATTGACCACTATCTCGCCAAAGAGATGGTGCAAAATATNCTCGTGTTTCGTTTTGCTAATATTTTTATGGAGCCGCTCTGGAATCATCATTATATCGATCATATTCAGATCACACACAGTGAAACACTAGGTGTAGGCACACGTGGTGGCTTTTATGACAGTCATGGCGCTCTACGTGATATGATTCAGAGCCATATACTGCAACTGTTAGCGATTATTGCGATGGAGGCACCGCTGTCGGCCTCTGCCGATGACCTTCGCGCTGAAAAAATAAAAGCACTTAGAGCCGTAAGACCCATGAGCAACGCTGACATAGATCAATACTGCTACCGGGCGCAATACGATCAAGGCACAATTAAACAGCAAGCCGTTCCGGCTTATCTGCAAGAAAATGGTATTGACCCGCAAAGCACCACTGAAACCTTTGCAGCAGTTCGCTTTCACATCGATAACTGGCGCTGGCAAGGCGTACCCTTTTACGTTCGCACAGGTAAACGTTTAAAAGCTAAGCAATCCTTAATATCCATCTGCTTTAAAAAAACACCGTCCCGTTTTTTCAGGCAATTCGAAAATCAAATCAAAAACGCCAACTGGCTATTGCTCAGCATACAACCAGAGCAACATATTCGCATGGAAATGACGGTAAAAGAGCCAGGCCTTGATATGCGGGTCGAACAAACCTCAATGGATGCGGGGTTTCAACAAAAAGATCCGAAGCGCGATGCTTATGATGACCTTTTATTGGACGTTTTTGAAGGCGAGCAAAGCCTCTATCTCAGTCGTGAAGAAATCCATACCGCATGGGAAATCTGTGATCCTATTTTAAAAGCATGGCAAGCCTCCAATAAGCCGCTGGATCAATACGAGTCAGGCAGCTGGGGGCCATTAAATATGCGTAAATTGTTTCATGACAAGCAATTGGTCTGGCGACACACGCTTGACAGCCAAGACACAGGCTGGTCGATCAATAGTGACAGCAAATAATGACGGTACGCTATTTTACTGATTCAAAGGCTCTCAGCCTTGCCGCTTGCGAAAACATATTGCGCTGCGCTAAAACCAGTATAGATCAACAGGGCCGCTTTGTATTTGTGTTAGCCGGTGGCTCATCACCACAGGCGATTTATCACGCCCTAGGGAAACAAACCGACTTTGCTGACTGGGTTTTTATTTACGGTGACGAGCGTTTTTTACCGGCAACGCATAGCGATCGCAATGCACAACTTTTTTTACAATGCGTGCCAGCACTGTCTTCACGAGCAAGGCATTTAGAAGTCCTGCCCGCAGCCAACCTAACACCCAATCAAAACGATTTAGAAGCAGCTGCTCAGGAATACCAAACTCGCATTGATCAATATTTACCCGCAGACTTTTGCTTACTTGGCATGGGTGAGGATGGGCATACAGCCAGTTTATTCCCAGCCAATCTCGACAATGATAAAAAAGCGACAGCGTCAACTATTAGCGTCAATAACTCACCTAAGCCACCATTGATGCGTCATTCGCTCAGTTATGCCACGTTAGCAAACAGCCGTCAGTTGATTCTGCTGGCCTCGGGTGATGCCAAAATTGGCGCGCTGAAAAAGCTGATAAGCTCAGACGCTAGCCTACCTATCACAGAATTAAAACACAGCGCTATGTCGAGTAGCGTGAATCAAAGCTTCGAAGTATGGACAGACATCCAGCTTTAAACTGCTAGCCATGTAGGTTAGGATAGACTAGAACCGTGATTGCAAACTTAAGCTAAAATTCAAGCCGAAGTTTTGGCCCTAGCCTTTCTCCAGTAATTCTCGAAGATCAATGGTCGCCGCATTTGCACGAGAGATATATGAAGCCATCACCAGCGAATGATTTGCCCATAAGCCAAAACCGCCACCGTTTAGCACCATTGGACTGTAAAGTGTTTGCTGTGTCGCCTCTAATTCGCGGATAATCTGCGCAACCGATACGGCGGCATTTTTCTTCTTTAACACCTCAGCAAAATCTACCTCAATCGCTTTCAACAAATGAATCAAGGCCCAAGATGCACCTCTTGCCTCATAAAAAACATCATCAATTTCTAACCAAGGTGTTTTGGTATGCAGTTCATCTTCGGCGTTAGTTGACTGCTGAGCCGCATCGTCACCAGCAAGATCGGTATTCAATCGGCGCTGGCCAACAGAAGCACTCAGTCGCTGTGACAAGGAACCTAAGCGCACCTCAACAATACGCAGCCAGTTACGTAAATTATCAGAGCGTGCATAAAACTGTGCTTGATTATTACCATCAGAAAGGCGTGTCATATAGCTACGTAGGTTTTTCACGGTTGTGGCATATTCTGACTCAGCATCCGGGAAAGCCCATGAGGTGTGCGCAATATTTAGATGTGATTCCGCCTTCGCTAAATCTGGATCTTCCTGTGACTGCGACTGTGAACGACTAATACTGTCTCGCATGGCCCTAGTCATATCTCTAGCTTGAACCAGCACCCCAAACTCCCAGCTGGGCATATTGTCCATCAAAATAAATGGCGGCAGCTTATCATTTGCTAAAAAACCGCCCGGCTTATGCAGCAAGCTTTCAATAATGGTTATCAAACTCGCGGTCGTTGTAACACCGATCACTACCGGGCGTTGAATCTTCTCGGCCTCTGCAATGCCAACATCTAACACTGAAAAGCTATCTGGCTCTTGCGACCAATAGACGGCGCCAGCAAAGAATAATGCCGCAATTAAAAGCACAGCAAGGCTTATCGATTTTCCATTCATAACTTTCTCAATTTTAGTCTAGCATCTACTATTTTAATCTAGCACCTTGCTAATGATGCATATGATGATGCAGCATATCCTGGTGCTGTTTTTGCTTGTTTTGCTTATGCTGGCCCTTTGCTTCATTTAACACACTAACAACAGGCGCTTGAATAATTTTACAGAACTCGACAAAGCATAGCCGCAATTCCACAGTATCGCCTTGTTTCAAACTTTGTTGCAAGCCCATTAGCATAATATGCTTACCGCCTGGCTCAAAAATCACTGTCTCACCTGCAGCTATCGACAGGGTCGAAAGTTTACGCATTTGCATCTGCACACCATCTTGGCTGGTTTCATGCAGCTCTGCTTTTTCGGCAACCGGGCTACTGACCGACTGCAACGTGAGTGCCTGTTCAGCTGTATTGCTTAATGACATAAATGCCGCTGTAACTTTCTGACCTGGTGGCAAGCCTCTGACATAGGCATTACTTACCGATACTGNCTCTATGTTGGCATTGGCTGGCCTTGCCTCAGCATGCGCATGCTGCGACTCACAAGCCAAAGTCTGCTTACTAATGGTGCAACTGTATAAAACAATCAACAGGCACAAAAATTTCTGCAGGCTAATTTTACGGGCACTATCGTAGGCACTTTTTTGGTATAACATTGTGTTAATCACCGCCACTTACTCTGATAAATAAAAGCTGATTATAGCGCAAGCGACGTATCATTTACGCAAAAAATAAGGCAAGCTTAATTACCTTTAATCATGCCATTGTTACAAGGTCACGACTGAATAAACCGATTTTTATGCCAAATTTTTTAACAACTTATGTGCTCACAGCCAAAATTCACTCACCTCGCCTGAGCCTTTTTTATTTAACTGGCCTAGCATTATTACTGCTCTGTGTCGTCGAATTTAGCCATGCGCAACAAAATACTAGCCCGCTGCTAAAGCAAACCAATGCGGAGACATTTGCCGCTATAAACGGCAGCAATGATGATTTTCTGCCCGTAGAACAAGCCTATCAACTGCAGCTCGACTTTAGCGATTCCAGCGACTCCAGCGATGCCAGCGATGAGCAAAGCAATACGGTAACCCTCAAAGCAATTTGGCTCGCTGCAGCTGACCATTACTTATACAAACATGGCTTTAAACAATTTTATATTGCCTCACATGACGCCGGGGGCGCTGCGCAAGAATGGCCTTTAACTGCTGAGCTGCCCGCCGGCAAGCTTACAATGGATGAATACTTTGGTGAGGTTGAAACCTATTACCATCAGGTTGTCATCCCACTGACGTTTCCGCGCGATCAGCAGCCTGAGCTACTTCGCTTTCAATCGCAAGGCTGTGCTGACGCCGGGCTATGCTATCCACCTTATGATGTGTATGTGCAGTTAGACTGGCAGCAGCAAAGCTTTAGTTTTATCGATCCAAATCGCTATCAAGATCAGTTAGCGAAGGCCACAGATTTTACTGGCAATGGATCACTTAGCACTGAGACTACTACAGCATCGTTTGGCTTTTGGGCGGCAATACTGGGTGCATTTTTAGGCGGCTTAATTCTAAACTTGATGCCATGTGTATTGCCTGTGCTGAGCATCAAGCTCATGCAGTTACAGCAAGCGAATGCATCTCATCGAATGCTAGGCCTCAGCTACATGGCAGGCGTGATATTAAGCTTTGCCGCGATTGCTGGATTGATGCTTTTACTACGCCAATCTGGGCTGGCAATTGGCTGGGGCTTTCAGCTGCAACAGCCCTGGCTGGTGGCTTGTTTATGCTTATTGTTTTTCACCCTGGGTTTGTCACTTTCTGGTTTTTTCGAACTTGGCAGCCGCTTCATGGGGCTGGGTCAGAACCTTACTACATCGCCACGTTCTAACGGCGGGCAGTGTTTTTCGGCCTTTATCACTGGGGTTCTAGCCGTTGTTGTTGCCAGCCCCTGTACGGCACCATTTATGGGTTCAGCACTTGGCTTCGCCTTAACTCAAAGTAATGCTGCGGCAATTGCAGTATTTGTAGCGCTAGGATTTGGTATGGCGCTACCTTTAACCTTGATCACTTTCATCCCAACGCTCGAGCAGTGGCTACCAAAGCCAGGCCTATGGATGGTTAAGCTGAAAGAATTTTTCGCCTTCCCACTATATCTGACGGTCATTTGGCTACTGTGGGTGCTTTCAAACCAAACCTCAAGCAACACCCTGGCCGCCATGTTGCTCGCTCTTACTGCAGTGGTATTTATTATATGGTGCTTAAAATTTCAACACCCACTTGGCAGAGTTATTGCCATCATAGGCTGCATAGCTATTGCGCTGTTTATTGCCAGCCCGATGCTGCAAAGCGCAGAATCAAAGCGCAGTGAAAAATTAGCGCTTGGACATATTAATTATTCTGCTGACACTCTGAAACAATTGCGTCAACAAGGGCAAGCCGTCTTTATTGAACTCACCGCTGACTGGTGTATCACTTGCCTTGCGAATAAACAACGTACGCTGGGTAATGCACATATTCAGCAGGCGTTTCGTGACGCAGGCATTCAGTATATGGTTGGCGACTGGACTAACTATGACCCTGCTATTACTGAGCTACTGGAGCAATATGGTCGCTCTGGCATACCGCTATATCTACTTTTCCCAACAGACCCTGAGGCCGATGCGCAAATCCTGCCACAGCTACTCAATGATCAATTGGTACTCGACGCCATTCAAAAAATAAAGTGAGTACACACTAACTTTTTTCACCCTGAATATTTACTGCGTTTTAGGCGCCATGAAAAGCTATAACATAGCTTTTTAGCACTAAGTTTAGTTTTCAAAGCCATCTTTAAGCCACTGTCAGCAATATTTACAAGAACTCGGTGGCGCCAAATGACGTCATCGTGTCGCGATCTTCGCTTTTTTTTAGCAATCACTAGACAGCGCGATTTCTACAAGGCAGAATGTTTCGCAATTTTATAAAAAGGTGAATGCAATGGCTTCTGTGCTCGTGCTTCATGGACCCAACCTCAATCTTCTTGGCACACGTGAGCCTGAACGCTATGGCCATGAGACGCTGGACGATATAAACCAGATGCTAAGCCAACTTGCGGAATCGGCTGGGTTAGGCTTTGCAACACTGCAAGCCAATAGTGAAGCCGATCTCATTGAGCGCATTCATGCAACACGACACGATGACACGGCGTTTTTATTATTTAACCCCGGCGCATTTACCCATACATCCATTGCATTACGCGATGCCATCTTGGCTGTTGAACTGCCCTTTATTGAATTGCACTTATCAAACATCCACCAACGCGAAGCGTTTCGCCATCAGTCTTTTTTCGCCGATATTGCCGAGGGGGTTATCGCAGGCTTTGGTGCTAATAGCTACGCCTTAGCGATGACCGCCGCTATCGACTTAATTCAACAGCGCAACATCGAATAAGGCAAACTTTGAAACGCCAATGCCAAACTTAGCGAAACTTAGCGAGCGGCGTTGAACAAATTAATGACAACAATTAGCGACAACAATAAGAGTTAAACCATGGATATCAGAAAAGTAAAAAAATTGATCGAACTACTCGAAGAGTCGAATATCGATGAACTGGAGATCAAAGAAGGTGAAGAATCGGTTCGCATCACCCGTAATACCGGCGTAGCAACGGTTGCTGCTCCACAGGTAGTGGCTGCTGCACCCGTCGCTGCGACTCCCGCTGCCGCACCCGCTGCCGCTAGCGCTGAAAGCCCAGCACCGGCCAGTGCTGCACCGGCAGGTCATACCGTTAACTCACCGATGGTTGGCACTTTTTATCGCTCCCCTGCACCCGATGCTGCGCCATTTATTGAAGTTGGCCAAAGTGTTAAAGCCGGTGACGTGATCTGTATTGTCGAAGCCATGAAAATGATGAACCAAATCGAAGCCGATAAATCCGGCGTAATTGAAGCTATTCTGGTTGAAGATGGCCAACCGCTAGAATTTGATCAGCCCATGGTTGTGATTGCATAAAGAGGCCATCCAAATGTTAGATAAAGTTCTCATCGCCAACCGGGGTGAGATTGCACTTCGCGTGTTACGAGCCTGCAAAGAGCTGGGCATCAAAACTGTCGCTGTGCACTCTACTGCCGATAAAGACTTAATGCATGTTCACCTGGCTGACGAATCGGTATGTATTGGCCCAGCGCCATCTCCGCAAAGCTACTTGCACATTCCTTCAATTATTGCTGCCTGCGAGGTTACCGGTGCAGAAGCTGTGCATCCTGGCTACGGATTTTTAGCCGAGAATGCTGACTTCGCCGAACAGCTCACCAATTCAGGCTTTAAATTTATCGGTCCATCAGCTAAGTGTATTCGCATGATGGGCGACAAAGTTGCCGCCATTGCAGCGATGCAGGAGGCCGGCGTGCCAACCGTACCAGGCTCAAATGGTCCACTCACCGATGACAATGAACGCACTATGCGTATCGCGCGTGAAATCGGTTATCCCGTCATTATTAAAGCCGCTGCAGGTGGTGGTGGACGTGGCATGCGCGTCGTGCATTCCGAGGGCTCATTGTTAAACTCTATCCATGTAACGCAAACAGAGGCGAAGACTGCTTTTGGCGACGCAACGGTATATATGGAGAAGTTCTTAGAGAATCCACGTCACGTTGAGATTCAGGTACTGGCAGATGGCAAGGGTAATGCGATTCACCTTGCAGATCGAGACTGTTCTTTACAGCGCCGGCATCAAAAAGTGATTGAAGAAGCACCTGCACCGAAGATTCCCGATGCTGTAAGGCAAGAGGTATATGATGCTTGCACCAAAGCTTGCCTCGACATTGGCTATGAAGGCGCGGGCACATTTGAATTTCTTTACGAAGATGAGCGCTTCTATTTCATTGAAATGAATACTCGTGTGCAAGTTGAGCACTGCGTCACCGAAATGGTGACCGGTATCGACATTGTCAAAGAACAGCTGCGTATTGCCTCGGGCCAAAAGTTGAGCATTCAGCAACAAGATGTCAGCATCAAAGGCCATGCCTTTGAATGTCGAATCAATGCGGAAGATCCAAACACCTTCATGCCAAGCCCTGGCAAAATTACGCATTACCACGCGCCTGGTGGTTTAGGCGTTCGGGTTGATTCACACATCTATTCTGGCTATAGCGTACCGCCGCATTATGACTCTATGATTGCCAAGGTGATTACCCACGCACGAGACCGCAAGGCGGCACTAGCTCGTATGAGCTGTGCGCTGGATGAACTGTTGGTCGAGGGCATCAAAACTAACACCCCTCTGCAACGCGACCTCTGCAACGACGCTGCATTTATTGAAGGGGGCGTGAATATTCACTACTTAGAGAAAAAGCTAGGCCTATAAACTTACTTATATTTATATGGCCCGATAGCTTGATCAGCCGTAATGAATATCTATACCCGCACTATGCGGGTATTTTTTTATCCAATAGCCAAGAAATTACCCCTCAGCAGCCCTTTGAAACGCAATTTGCGTTAAGCTGCTCTATAATCTTTTTATTTGATGATATTTGATGCCTTGCTACTCACCATAGTAACTTTAATCGCAGTGAGCATAGCATTAACCTTATGCATATATTTGAGTACATATATTCAAGCGCATATATTCAAGCCGAAGACAGCGCATAAGCCAGTGGTCTTGTAAGGTTTATAAATCATGTAGCAGCTAGGCCATGAAAGTGAGAAGAAGTTAGACCATGTAAAAAAGTTAAACCATATATAAGTTAGACCCTCAATAAAAAGAATTTTCACATAAACCTACTTGAGTAGATAGATATGTTAGCCAGCCAATACCGCCCCGTTGTATTTTCTTTTTTTATGGCTTTATTTATGTCCTGCCTGATGTCGATTGTCATCACTTTATTCAATATCGGTTGGGTTGAAGGCATAGGCCTGATTTGGCTTAAGGCCTGGGGCTTTGCTTTTGTTGTGGCTTTCCCCTGCGTCTTAATCGTTGCCCCTTTGGTCAACATAGTAGTGAGTAAGTTAGTGGCGCCAGCGCCGCATGATTAATTAATCTATTCAGACCAATACAATGCAATAAATGAAGGTATTGATGAATAACAAGTTAAAGAATTAAATAATATTGTTGCTATATTGATTACAGAAATTACATATATGAACTTACTAAAAAGCATTTTATTACTAATTTCACACAGCATAGTAGGGCTGTTAGGCATTATGCTCGGCATCTATATTTTACCCATCTTAACCGCAGCACCGCCTCCTTCTGCTGCAGAATTATCAAGCATGTCTTCCCTGGCTCATTTTCAGGCGACATTCAGACGAGACTTAGCCGACAGCGATACTTTGCACTGGGGTGACGGCGAGGTATCAGTAGGCAAAAATTTTATTAGCTTTAACGGTAAGCTTGCGCCAGGGCCTGATTATTATTTATACCTGTCGCCACAATTCATAGAAACCGAGAAAGCATTTGTTGAACAAAAACACACGATGATTCAAGTATCGGCAATTAACAGCTTTAACGGATTTGCGATAAATCTTCCCGAGACAATTGATATTAATAATTATAATAGCGTCATTATCTGGTGTGAAAGCTTTGGTGAATTCATTACAGCCGCGCAGTATCGTTAATTGATGAGCGTTTATAAAGCTTAAAAGCAAGCAGCCATTATATATTGGTTATAATTTTTAGCTTTTACTTGCGATCTTTATATAGAAATATCTAAGCAAGAATTTTCTGCACATATTGGCGGATAAACACGTATAATCTCTTCTATTTTTAAGGAGCAACTGATGTTAAAAAGCCTCGCGATTATCGGCTTAGTGATTGCCGTAATTTTTGCTTTTAAGTTTTTAAAAGGTGAAAGCCAAGCATCGCAAAAAGCGTTGGCAGATGGACGCGACTTCTTGGCGAAAAACAAGCAACGAGAGGGTATCCAAACCACAGACTCAGGCTTGCAATATCTGTTTTTGTCTCAAGGTGATGGCGGCCCTACTCCATCACCTAACGATACTGTTGAAGTGCATTATCACGGCAGCTTAATTGACGGCACGGTATTCGATAGTTCGGTCAATCGCGGCAACAGCATCCAATTTGGCTTACAACAAGTGATTCGTGGCTGGACTGAGGGTCTGCAGCTTATGGCTGAAGGGGACAAGCTCAGATTATTTATCCCTTCTGAGCTGGCATACGGCAAACGCGCTGCAGGTAAAATACCGCCTAATTCGGTGCTTATTTTTGACATTGAACTGATTAAAATCAACCCTTAACAGCTATGTATCCTATATTACGTTTGCTAGCCGCCTCTGTTACCGCCCTGAAGGAGAATAAACATTCTTCACCGGCACAATATAATGACACCACTGAAGTAAGCTTCCGCTGTTGGCCTTGGGACTTAGATATCTTTTTTGAGATGAATAATGGTCGGGTCTTAACCCTATATGACCTTGGTCGTTTACACTTTTCATTGCGCACTGGTTTCAGCCGCGTTCTGCGTGAAAAGCGATGGGGACTCGTGGTTGCAGGCAGTACTGTTCGTTATCGCAAACGGGTGAAAATATTCGACAAGGTTCTTATGCGTACCAGCATTGTCAATTTTGATCCACGCTGGGTGTATATGACACAATCTATGTGGGTTAATGGTGAACCTGCCTCATCAATCCTGATTCGAGTTGGCGTAACCGAACAGGGTCGAGTCATTGATACCGAGACAGTACAAAATGCTATGCAGTCCGGGCAACTTGAATTTACATCTTCTACATGGCTTGATGAGTGGGTAGCCAGTGAAGAGCAGCGCCCTTGGCCACCTAAGCATTGAAAGTTTAATCGCTCTCGCTTAAGCCCTGACCTCGCAGCTCAGTGATAGCTGCCAATGTGCTGTGTGCCGACTCGTAATCAATCGGCACCGGATGATAATACTCTCCATCCCAGAAGATCCAACTAGGAAAGCTATCGGCGCCAATGGTTCGCGCCAAACTCAACTGCCTCTGCAATTCATCTTCGGTTTGCTGGGCTGTCAAATCCGTCATAAAACGTGAGAAGTCTAAGCCTAGCTCATCGGCCAACTGCAATAAAACGTCTTCATCAGAAGGGTTCATCGCCCGTAAATAGTATGCCTGCTGGATGGCGAATAACATGGCTTGAGCAGCGTGCTGATTTGCAGCAGCAATAACCGCACGACAGGACGGATAGGTTGACCTGCGCGGTATATTTTTTTGCCAAAAATCAAAGTTAAACTCGGTACCAAGAGATGCGTGAATACGCTGCCAGGTAGCAATGATTTTTTCTTGCATAGACGCCGACATCGCGACATCGCTGTCGGCAGCTAATCCACCTAAAAGCTCTACTATCGGTACTTTTCCCGCCAAGGCGTTACGTATTTGATCTAATACTGGACGATACGCCCAGCACCATGAACACATAGGATCATAGGCATAATAAAGTGTCGCTGGTGCTGACATGAGTTATTCCGTTTTTAGATATTAAGTTTGATCAAATACGGCCAGCTTGGCCCGCAAGCCAATCTCGGTATTCACACCAACACTGTAATAGTGAATTTTGCCATGACTGTCCAAAATCAAAAAGCTCGGTGTACCCTTTATCTCAAGCTGCTGAGCAACGGCGCCATTAGCATCGTTAATTACTGGAAACGCAATATCATGCTGAGCTTGATAGGCCGCAACCGAGGCTGGAGTACCTGATTTTAAAGCAATACTAACGACTGGATAATCGCTCGTAAGATTACTAACAGCTTTTGATGTTAATTTACAAACGCCACACCATGTAGCCCATACATACACTAACACAGGCTTGCCTGCGGCTAAGGCTAATTGATCAGCCGAGCTTAGCTGCTGCTTGATATGCTGCATGATGGCAGGTGTGAGGGTATGATTATCACGCGATGTTAATCGATAGCTATCGATTGCCAGCGTGATGGCACTGAGAAGCATGAGCATTGTGCATACCTGAAAACCTAGTTTCATAAAGCGATGGCCAGATAATGAACGCTTTGTGACATCCTGTTCATGATTGGGTTGATTTGACCCGGGGTCTTGCGGCATGCAGCTTTTTTCCTGTTATCATAACGAATAGTTAGTATGCCCTTACAAACCTTATAGAGCACTCAATATTCCCGCAATAGCTTAGCATAGTATGAAATACGAAATCATTTTACAGACTTCCATTGCAACATCACCATCATCTGTGTGGCAGGTTTTGACCGAACTTGAGCGCTATCCGGAATGGAACCCCTTTGTCTTGCGCTGCGAATCAAGTTTACAGCCTGGCAAGGCAATTTTTATGTGGGTTAAACTGTTGCCATTTACCCTCAAGCAGCGTGAAACCATTCGCCATAATGATGGCAAGTCGTTCATGGAATACGGGGTTCATATTCCTGGCTTACTTTACAGCACAAGACAGCATAAGCTCGAAACTGATCAACCTGCTAGCTGCCTCTACCACTCAATTTTTCGCTTAGAAGGCCTGCTAGCGCCTTTAATCGGTGGCTTACTTAACAAACGTCTAAAACACGGTTTCAGCGCGATGACCGAGGCATTAAAGCTGCGTTGCGAGGAGAGTGACTGATGAAAACCGAGCCGCTTATCCTATCAACGCTATCTGAGCCTTTAGCGATCTTGCGCGAGCGATTCCAGGACTTTGGATACCTGCACATTAAAGCTGCAGTGAATACTCACGATTGCGAGGCTTTAATGCAGCAAATAATTGACCTGCTTGCACCCGAAGTTAGTTTTAACAAGGCATCTCGACAACCCATATTAAACGGTAAACCTTTTTTTGAGACGGATCCCTTTTTTGATCAGGTTTATCCAGACATACAAGCACTACCCTTGTTTCAAGATATTTTTCATCAGCAAGATATGCAGCAGGCAATGCAAATCGTAGCCGGCGATAAGGTATTTGTGTATCCCATGAAAATGGCACGTATTTCAACACCGCGTAAACTTGGCTTTGAAACACCGCCACATCAAGATGCGCACTCGCATCAAGCTGGAAATACAATGGCAGGCATCTGGCTAGCGCTTCACGATATTGGCAAAGATATGGGACGTTTAATGGTGCTACCGAAATCGCATCATCAAGGTGTACGTCAAGTCACGCAAGCTAATGGCGTAGGCGGTGTGCAATGCGAAATTTTCGCGCATGAAGATACTTGGCATGTTTCAGATGTTGAACAAGGGGATGTGATTCTTTTTCACGCCTGTTGTGTGCATAAAGCTGAACCTAACACCTCAGATAGTGTAGTGCGATTAAGTATCGACACGCGATTTTGTGATTACGGGGCACCTGTTTTTACCAGCAACTTAGCACCCCACCACGCTTGGCGCATAGAAAAACTAAGCTGGGAATACATTTATAAAAATTGGCCAAAAGACACGCTGCAGTATTATTGGCGCGACTACCCAGCCTTACATGGCCCTAGCGAAGCCGAGTGGCAACAACTAGCTGAAGGCCTGAACAAACAGCAGGCCTAAATATAAAAAAAGCGCCTAGATGGCGCCTTTTTTATTATTTCTGTTATTTCTGCTTAAAAGCGATAGTTAAGCTGTGCTAGATAACCCGAACGGTCACCGACTGCACCTTCTAAACCAAAATTCCAATGCTTGTTGATATTGTACTGTAGGCCAAAGATATTTGAAATTGGATCGTTAGCGCGTGTATCGGTCTCAAATTTGTCAAGCTCGATACCGCCAAGTGCACCTACAATTTCAGGCGGGATAAGGCCATCAGGAATAGGGCCGTTCACCGTTTCCTCGATATCCTCATATATCAAGCCGGTCCATAAACGAAGACTGCGGTTGAACTGATAGCCAAACCTCAGAGAGCTTACTAACGCAGAAGCATTATCGTCTAAAACGTCAACGTCGGTTTGCGAGTAGTTAACATCAGCCGATGCAAAGAATTTGTCTACGCCATAGGCCAAGGTAAAACCAAGCCCAAGCGTATCGCCCTCAAAATCAACATCGAATGTATATTGCGATGCTAGAGTAGGGTCTAGCAAGGCGGCGTTAGCAATATTTACCGAGACGTCAGCCGTGCCGCTGGTCTGCCCACCTAAGGCATATACATTTAAAAACGGTAATAGCCAGACATCAAAGCGTAAGATGGTAGTATCAACTTCTATAATCAGCTCTTCAATATCTAAACCGGCTTGTCCTATGAATGCATTTAGCTGAGATTGATTAGCAGAATTTTTCGATAATAAATTTATACCATCAACTGCAATTTCTTCATCAAGGTGGTTATACACTACCGATAAACCGCAGCCTAAGGGCATATCATAGCCACGTGCTTCAGCTTCGGCCTTATAAAACGGCAGACCATCGCAGAGACTTGCAAAAGCATGGGAACTAAAACAAATAATTGACGCTACTAGCCATCTATTGATCATATCTAAATCCTTTTTTATATTTATTATTCAAAGTAGGCGACAGCGATAAAACTGTAAAGCTATCTACAGTATTTATGCTGCAATATCCGACCGCCACATCAGCCATCTGGTCATATCTCACCAGCAACTTAATGATTTAATAGTGAATTTAACAAAAACTCTAAAGCTCTTCCACGATCTCCGTGCCTGACTGCAACATATAACTGACTCTTACTGACTAACGCAGCCATTTCATTGTCGAGCGGTTTTATTAATAAAGCGCCAGTGGCTAACTCATGCTGAATTGCGCGCCTCGGCAAAAAGCCAATGGCCAGTCCTGCTAACTGCATAGCTATTTTTGCCTGTAAGTTTTCAACTTTAATGAACTTTGAGCTATTGAGCTGGCGCAGCGCTTTTAATCGCAGGGTGTTGGCTTGATCTTTAATAATAACCTGTCGGTATTGAGCAATATCGACTTGGTTTATAGGCTGCTGATGAGCCGCCAATGGATGATCAGCTGCAATGGCAAATACCCAATCATCCTCAATCAAAGGAAATACATGCACCGCGTTGATATCTTTTGGCTTTTCTGGCACGCCAATCGCAATATCAATTGTCTCATTAATGAGCGCCTCCCAGGCGCCATTCAATACAAATTCGCTTACATCAAGCTGAATCTCAGGTCGCTGCTGCATCAGCGCCTGCAGATCAGCGGTAGCTGCAGCCACGCCAAAACTGGTATCAATACCAATATTTAGCTGGCTTTCCCAGCCGCCATGCAACTCTTTTACATCGAGCACCAGTTGCTCTGTAGCGGCTAATATGTCGCGGCCTCGCTCTAATAATAACTGCCCTGCTGGCGTTAATTGGGCTTTTCTACCCTTTTTAACGAAAATCTGTATCGCTAAGTCTTGTTCAAGCTTCTGAACCGTGTAGGTAAGGGCTGAGGGTACGCGATATAGCGATGCAGCGGCCGCGGCAAAACTGCCTTTGCGAGCAATAGCGTCAACCACCTGTAAGGCATCAAGACTGAGCAGATTATCCGTCATTAAACATCAATATTTTTGAATATAAACATCATTTTATTTTAGTTTTTTTAAACAAATTACTCAACTACACTGATATTCTGTTTTGAATATAGGTAGCTAAGCATGGGTTTATTAGTCGACGGTAAGTGGCATGATCAGTGGTATCAAAGTAAGGATGGCGCATTTATACGCGAAGACGCACAGTTTCGACATTGGGTAACGCCCGATGGTAAGGCTGGCTCCTCTGGTAGTGAAGGCTTTAAGGCAGAGTCTGGTCGTTATCACTTATTTGTTTCGATGGCCTGTCCATGGGCCCATCGCACGTTAATTTTCAGACGCTTAAAACAACTTGAAAAGCATATTACTGTGACCGTTGTGGACCCC
>JABSRR010000028.1 GCA_013215025.1 Pseudomonadales bacterium | reverse complement strand
CGCTCACATCGTGCGTTTGCCATTGATTGGCATGAATTAAAAGATGCCTCTGTATGGCAGTTGGGCTGGCGCTAAAGCGCTTTAAGCTAACAGCGCTATTGTCTACTCTGGTTACTCTGCCTAACCTGGCTGCCAGATTTCAGTGGCTTGGTATGCCTCTGTATATTGATATTCACGCACCACAAGCTTGATTAAACAGCAGTCGGGCAATGCAAATAAGGGCGCCAGGGTTGGATTTTTTTGCAACAGTGCCTCACGCATCAGTGATAGCTGCTGCGTATCTGCATTCTCTATCACTGAAGCCTCAGCAATCGCCAACAAGGTAAAACCATCGATATGATCTTGTATCGAGCCGCTTCGATTGTCCCATAGCATTGACACTGAGGGCTGCAGCAATAAATTATCGACTTTTCGCGTGCTTCGTCGAGAGGCTAAATAAATTTCATCCAGTGCCGTGCTAAAAGCATAGGCCATCAAGTGCATCAGCGGTATGCCATGCGTCTTATCGGTGGTGGCCAGTACTGCCTGAACCTGCTGACTAAGCAGGCGGTTAATCGTATGCTGTAGCATTTTCGTCACTTNCCTGACGTAAGGCTAAAAAACGCCATAACGTCGCGCAAACTAAGGCATGATTAATTTCGCCGCTAAGCATAGCTGGGGCTAGCTCGGCAATCGGCATTAACACCACCTCTGTTTTTTCGGTCGCGCTATGATGATTGGTGTAAGCATCTGCAGCGGTCTCTGCTAATTCAGCCACAAAGCAATGCAAACGGTTATTGAAAATTGCAGGGTTCGGCGATAACACGCCAAATGCTCGCACATTGCTCACCTGATAGCCGGTTTCTTCCATGCATTCTCGACAGGCCGCCTGCATGGCCTGCTCATTCGCATCAACCATGCCGCCAGGAATCTCCAAACTAATTGACTGATCACCATGCCGATATTGTTTAATCATCACCACTTCTTGTTGTGCTGTGATAGGCACAATATTCACCCAGTCAACACTGTCTAGATAAACAAAATCGTGTGCTTTATCAGTATAGGGCGATTGATCTCTAGCCTCACAAAAACTCATAATGCGTGAATCGGCTAAACGCTTCGATGACAATCTTGACCATGCTTTGATCACTGTCATAGTTTCCTCATAAACTTTAATCATTGGCTAGGCGTATATTCGTAATTAGCTGCTATTTAGCTCACTTATCACTCCGTAAAACTTTATCTAGAGGCATTACAATCTATGGCGCCCATTTCTGCAGCTGATTGGCAGCATGCTTTGATCGAACACGTTGACGCCGATGAATTACTCTATTGGCATGCTGATCAGCGCATTTTATCGGTATTCGACGATAGTCGCTTCGATCGCTCAGATATCGACATTTTATCACCAGCTATGCGTCAACACGTGATTGCCAGCCTTAAAACGCTCGACTGCCAGCTAGTGCGTGGTAATCAATTAGTTGCGCCGCACGGCATTTCACTGTGGATGCCAAAGCCTTCTGTACTGGCGTCGTCGCCCTTTGATGCTACGCGCTATCAGCGCCGGGCGAGTGACGATATTTACATTCTTACGCCCACCCAGGCTGCTGCCTACCAGCTTGAACACTGTCAGCTAGACATCGCGGTTAAAGCAATTGCCGACATGATGCCGGAGCAGCCCTGTAACCTTCGCAAACTCGAAGACTTTATCACCCAGGATTCTGCACGCCAACGCTATTTAGCCGCAATGCCCTACTTACGTAATTGTTTGCGTGAAGCGCAGGAGCAACCGCATATGCGGTTTAAACGTCATAAGCGTCGTTTGCTGTAAAATTGGCTATATCAGCAAGTTTTCCAAACATTTCCTCGATTTTACTGCTAATTAGCTACTTAAAGGCTTGATTGATCAAAGTTTTTTAGCTAATAATGATCTTGCATGGACTGACTTTCAGAAGGAGATATTGATATGTCTGACGCCGCTCAAGCAAAACGCAATGTTCAAATTGTGTATATACTTCAAGCTGTTTCATTTTTAGTTGGCATTACTTTTATTGTTGGCTTTATTTGGAATATCCTCAAAAAAGATGAAGCCAAAGGCACCTTTGCCGAATCACATATGTCGTGGCAAATGAACACCTTTATTTATGCTGTGGTTGGAGCAATCGCGAGCTATATCATCGCGATGATTCTGCCCTCACTGGCTTATTTACTTTACGCTGCAGTGGGTATTGTGGTGATTATTCGCATTGTCAAAGGCTGGTTGGCGATGTCAAATGAGCAGTCAATTGAGCCACAGTTTGTTGTCATTTAAGGCTTAATGCTTTACTGCTATGACTTATCACGCTTGCGCTACCTAGGTAGCGCAATTGCTTCACACTGATTGCCTTCCCTCTTATTAGCTTTATTCGACTAGCAACATTCGACTAGCTACATAAACTACATCATTAAATTGCTTAGCTAATTAGCTACATCCGCCCAGCGACTATGTATTAGAGCTACTGTTCGTAAAACTTCGAGTTTCCGCACTTACAACCTTCCGCTTGCATACGCACGCCCTTTTCGAAACAAACGCTCTCTCTAAAAGCCTGGGATAATACTGTCGAGTTTTGCTCTTTGCTCTTTGCTCTTTGCTCTTTGCCCTTTGTCATTTGTCTTGCGCTTTACTGTTGCGTTGAGCTTACGCGGCGGGTTCAGACTTGCCTAATTCATAGGGTGAGAATAAGTCACCGCTGCCGGCACCACAGGCAATGATGGTACGCATAGCATCTTCGATAGCGATTTCTGGGCACAAGGTGACCTGTTCTGCGGCCACATGATAAATATTGCCCGATGTTGGATTTGGCCCAGTGGGCATAAATACAGTAAAACCGCCGCCAGCATGTTTGCTAGTCACAATCGCCGTGACCCGCGTTGGGTTATCACAACCAAATAGCTGCACTACTGCAACCTCACCATTTGCAAAGGGTGACTGTGAGGCATCACCGAAAAATTGACCCACAATGTCTTTGACCAATTTATAACCCGGGGCTAAGCGAGCTAAGCGGGCGTCAAATCGTTGGTGAAACCAGGCGCCGCCTTTGGTTGTCACCAACCAGCCTACCGCAAAACAGCTAAGAATCATTGCCACCAATACAATCGCGTCGCCAATGAGCTCTGGAAAACCTAAGGTTTTCACCACTAAATTGGTAAACGGCTGAATCAAATTTGTGACAAAATTAAACAGCCAGCGTACGCCCATCGCTAGGATAGCAACTGGCAAAATAATGACTAAACCACCTAACAGCGTTTGCTTTACAAACGAATCACGTTTTTCTCGCTGCATATTTTAAATCCTGTCAAAAACTGCAATATCGCATAGCTGATGATGAAAAAAAAGTCATGCCAGCGATCTTTGCTTGTGCTTTTATTACCCCACTATATACTGGTTATATATACAGTACTAAACCGTAGTAATTATGAAAATAAGCCTTATTGATGGCGACATTAGCGCAACCAGCCTAACCCTGCCTTTATTTGCTAGCCGCGTGGCTGCAGGCTTTCCAAGCCCTGCTGATGACTATGTTGAAGAGCGTATCGACCTTAACCGGCATATTGTCAAGCGGCCTGCGGCGACCTTTTTTGCACGAGCTAATGGTGATTCGATGATTCGTAAAGGTATTTTTAATGGTGACTTGCTGGTCATTGATCGCTCTTGTACGCCTGTACATGGCTCAGTCGTGGTTGCCGCGCTAAACGGCGAGATGGTCTGTAAACTGCTCGATCTGCAGCAGCGCTGCCTAGTATCGGCCAATCAACGCTATGCCCCGATTCCCATTAATGACGCAATGGACTGCGTGATTGAGGGCGTTGTAACACACTGCATCCGATACCTGCATGTTCGCACTGGTTGACTGCAACAGTTTTTACGCCAGCTGCGAGCAGATTTTTCGACCCGACTTACGGCATCGCCCAGTCGTGGTATTAAGCAATAACGACGGCTGCATTGTGGCGCGCAATGCCGCCGCAAAGGCGCTGAACATACCTGATCTACAGGCCTACTTTATGCTAAAGCCGCTATTAGAGCAGCATCGCGTTGCCGTGTTTAGCAGCAATTACGCACTCTATGCCGATATTTCACAACGGGTGGTCGATACCTTATCGCGCTTTAGCTCAGAACTTGAAGTCTATTCGATAGATGAATCGTTTCTATCATTAAAACAAATAGGTATACCGCTACCGGACTATGGTCAACAGATAAAGCATACGGTGTGGCGCGATGTGAGAATGCCGGTATGTGTCGGTATCGGCCCGAGTAAAACTTTAGCAAAGTTAGCGAATCATATTGCCAAAAAATCACAACGCTTACACGGCGTTTGCATGCTGGACCAGCCAGCACAGTGGCATGCCGTATTTAAAAAATTACCGGTCAGTAAAGTATGGGGGGTTGGCCACCGACTGGCCAAACGTTTAGCCATGTTTGATATACACACGGTGTACGACTTACAGGCAGCTAACGCCAAACATATCCGCAAACATTTTAGTGTTAACCTTGCCCGCACGATCGCCGAGCTCAATGGCGAGGCCTGTCTAAGTCTTGAAAACCAACCGAGCCCAAAGCAGCAAATTTATTCGACTCGCTCATTTGGGCAGCGGGTTTATACACTGGAGGGTTTATTGCAAGCGGTCAGCCTATATGCCACGCGTGCAGCAGGCAAGCTGCGTCAGCAGCACAGTTTAGTGAAAACTATCACCGCCTTTGTGCAAACCTCGCGCTTTGACACAGAGCCCTACCGCAACAGTGCCACCGTTGTACTGCCCTACGCCAGTAACGATACGCGGCATATTATTGCCGCCAGTCAGCAGGCCGTGAGATCAATCTTTCGTCCTGGTCACGCCTATGCCAAAGCTGGAGTGGGCTTAATTGAACTGATCGACGAACAGCCCAGCCAGTTAAATTTTTTTCAGCAATATCAAACTGAGCGTTCGCGCCAGCTGATGCAAACGCTAGATCAGCTAAATCGCCAACAAGCCCAGGTGTTTTTTGCCAGTAGCGGTATCGATCCAGATTGGCAAATGCAGCGACAGTTCAAATCGCCAGCCTATACCACCAAACTTGACGAGCTGCCGCTGATTCACACCCGTTAGGCTAGCGTAAGGCTAAACATCAGCTTGGCAGTGTGGACAGCAATACAGTCGCCGCCCATTCAGCTCTAAACGCTGAATCTCCGTGCCGCAGACATAGCAAGGAAGGCCATCACGGCTAAAGACATAAAAGCGACGGCGCTCACGCGGCCCAGCTTCACGCTTCAGCCGTTTAGCCAAGTTAGGCGCAAGCGTAATGCCTCGAGTAGCATAGCTACGTTGACTCACCGTTAGCGTTGCACGGGCCAGCTGACCTACTTGCGCACGTGAGAGTTGAGAAGGCTTAAGCTTTGGCTGCAACTGAGCAATAAACAAAATCTCTGAACGCAAGTAATTACCAATCCCAGCTAAAAAGTGCTGATCTAAATACAGGCTGGCTAGCTCACGCCGACGAAATCTGGCTGACTGTAATAAGGCAGCAATATCGCGCCAGTGCAGCGAAGGGTTTAAAATATCGGGACCCACGCGCGCTAGAAATGGGTGCATCGCAAGCTCTGCAGTGGGCCATACGCTGATATCAGAAGCGCTATATAAAATCGCTGAGTGGCTATCCGTTTGTAATAACAATCGCAGTGAACGAGAGCTGGCCGGCAAAGCATGGCCCTTCACAACTTTCCAAACGCCGTATAGTTGATTATGCGAATATATGCTGTAGCCATGCTCAAAATGCGTTAGCAAGGCTTTACCTCGGGTTTCCAGGGCAATAATACGCTCGCCGCTAAGCAGCTCATCATAATGCGCGAGCTTTGGCAGACCGAACGACACAGTGACCGGCTTATCTTGCAGAACTGCCTGCAGCTTATCTGCCGCTAGACGAATCTCAGGCCCTTCAGGCATTGCGCTTCCATCCTATTAAAAACAGTTCCTTAGATACGCAACAAATAAAACGTGGCGTTTTAATCGATAAAATAAACTTTTCGACAGACAAAAAATTACGCTCAAGCCATAGCAAAACTGACAAACTTGACTAGGCTTTAGATCTAAAGCGAAAAGAAAGGGGGAGCCATCATGAGCATGCTATATTCAAGTCTTGCTATAGCCGTTTTAAGCGTGACAGCGCTCTGTTTAATCGCCATTATATTTGAACGCCGGGCGATAAAGCGCTTAGCTAAACTGGATCGTCAGCTGCTAAAAACCTGAGACCAAGTTGCCTGACAGATACTTAGCTTGGCAATAGCCAAGCTTGATCTATAGGCTGAAATTCATCAGCCACCTCAATCAAACTTGCAGCGGTTAGCTGAGGCACACCAAATACTTGCGTCTGCACCTGATAATCACGCTTGATACGCGCTAATAATAGGTCAAAATCACCATCGCCAGATAGCAAAATCACCTTATCAACGGCAGGCGCAGCCGTCATCACATCCAACGTGATACCGACATCCCAATCACCCTTTGCTGAGCCATCGCGGCGCTGTATAAAGGGCTTTAACTTAAGCTCAAAGCCAATATGCTTTAATGCTTGCTGAAACTTAAACTGTTTATCATCACCACGATGAATGGCATAAGCGGTAGCCATCACAATATCACCCTGACTTTCTATCTGCTGCCAAAAATAGCGATAATTAAATGCCCGCCCATACTGATCACGCGTGGTGTAATAAATATTTTGCACATCAACAAAAATTGCAAGCTTGCACATACGCTACTCTCGAGAGATCTCTACAACTCATTTTTCAAGCTTAAAAGATTTAAGGGTTTAAAGATAGAATCACTGTTAACAGAGACTAAAAGGATAGATGTTCAAAAAAAACAGTACCTTAAAAGCTATATTTCTGGTAAAAAATAAACTAAATTCTACTAAAGTTAAGCGATAGAGAATAGCCGTTGCATAAATTGGCATCATTAACTCGCTGCCTTAGCACACGCTAAAGAGACTGATAAACAGCAACAAAACTGATACAGGCACATCGATATGATGAGTTTATTATTTCTACTCTTTTTCATTGCCGCTATCACCGCGATCAATGGTGCGCACAAGCCTGCATTAAGCCTAGGCATTATTACCCTCATACTCTGTGCATATTGGCTCAGTTATCACGCAAGCGATAGCTTAACTATCTTACTGTAGGGGGCTTGTTAAATGCCGGATTTTTTTCGTCAACTAAACGCATTAGGTCTGTTAGCCGTCTCAGCTATCATGGGCTATGCCATTTACGATCAGCTTGTAGCCAATGAGCTGCCCTGCCCTTTATGCCTCATTCAACGACTGGGGTTCTCAGCGGTGATGCTAGCATTAATGCTAAACAGCTTACATGGCCCAAAGCCTGTCTATTATGGCTTCGCCTCCTTATCTGCAGTGTTTGGTGGCGCAGCTGCACTGAGGCAGGTCAGTTTGCATGTTATCCCTGGCACACCTGGCTATGGTGAACCGCTTTGGGGCATGCATTTTTACACCTGGGCTTTTGTCTGCTTTGTCATCATGATTATTGGTTTCAGCGTTATCAGCAGTTTTGCAGCACAATATAAAACAGAGTTCATGCCGCGCTATGCTGGATTCAAAAAACAACCTTGGCTGATCAAGCTTAGCTGCCTCGTTGCTGTATGCATCTTACTAGCTAACACCTTACTAACGTTTGCCGAGTGCGGGCCGCAGGTATGCCCTGATGACCCCGTCGAATATTGGCTATTTAGCTGAAGCTGAATAAAAATAAGGCACTAGCCATGCTCAGTATCAATTGAAGTCTGCTCTAAGCCAAGAATACGCTTCGAATAATGCGCTAGCTTTTCTGCTGCAACCGGGTCTTCAGCCCAGGGCTTCATTCGATGCAATTTTGATTTTACATAATAACCGCCGTGGGTGGAGATATCTGCCGTTGTAACATAGAGCGAAGTGGCGGCACCCTCACTTGCGGTCAAAAAAAACGGCCTCAGCAAACCTTTTATAATCGGCTCATACCACTGGCCAGACCCACCAAGCCCTGACTGCACTGCGCCGGGGTGCAACGCGTTAATTAATACATGCTGCGGATTCACATCTGGCAGTAAGGACATCATCATAAGCAGATTTGCTAACTTTGAGCGACCGTATTCACGCAGCGGTTTAAACGACTGCTGTGCATTTAAGTCATCAAAATTCATGCCTTTACAAAATAAGGCATGCGCTTCAGAGGCAACAATGACCAAGCGAGATGGCTGATCAGCCTGCTGGCCGGTGTCGATCAGCTTGGGCAGCAACAGCATAGTTAACAAATAGTGGCCTAAATGATTAACCGCAAACATCTGTTCGAGCTCTTCCCCGTTTATCGTGCACACATGTCTTGAGGTATGCATGACACCGGCATTATTGATGAGGCGGTGCAGTGGGATATTCAATGCTAAAAATTCAGCAACTGCGGCTTTGATGCTATTTACCTCAGCCAAATCTGCTATATAAACGGTTACCGGGATATTGCTCAGCGCATCCAGTTCAGAACGCAAAGACTCTGCCAAATCAGGATTGCGACATAATAAAAACAGCCGGTGGCCTTGTTGAGCCAGCGCAATGGCGGTTGCCCGACCAATGCCATTAGTCGCACCGGTGATAAAGATATTTAACATGCTGCAGTCCTATTGCTTTTATTTTCAATAACTGCAGTAAAGCACGCGCCAACCCAATATGCGCTAAAAATAATATGACGATTTGCTTAGATACTAGCCTTGCTAGAAACTCTGTCTGGCCAGACTATTTAACTATCTTTTTATTTAAACTATTTGGCAAAATCATCTAGCCGAAAAAAACAGCTTCATGATGTGAGCCCTTTCCATGCAAGTCTATGGTGCCTGATAGGCATCCATCAGCCGCTGCAACAAAGCTTGCCCCTGCGACTTCAGCGAATTCAAAAAATCATCCACAGCAGCTTCAACTTCTTTTGAAGCATCCGTTGCGGTGACTTGCATCTGCTGTTGAATATCGTCTAGGCATGCCTGCATATCGTAGTCAGTTTGAGCGCCAGAAAACACATCTAGGATGGCCTGCAGCTCTTGTTGTTGCTCACAATAATCCTGCGCTTCCATACCTAAAACAATGACGGGCACCAGTGCTGAATCAAGCGAGGGTACAAAGGTTGCTGAGGTCGCGGCGGTCACGCGAGTAACCACGCGTTTGGCCTGCCTTGCTTTGATCGATGCCTTGTGTTCACTGATAACTTGTTCAGCCTGCAAAAGCCTCTGCTGCGATAGTTCAAGCGCCGTTAATTGCTCACTGTCAATTAAGGATAAGCCCTGGCGCTCTAGCAGCATATTTTTACCGAAAAAAAGTGCCGCAAGCGTTAAGACGCTGCCGAGTATAAAGCTGATAATGACTGATTTATATTGCATCTAAGATCACCTTGATAACATGTGTGATTAATTATTAGCCTATCCACTGCTTGAAAGCCACTGATTAATAGCGGCACCGATATCTTGAATCTGGGCCAAACACACCTCGTGCCCCATTGAATAATGCTGCAAACTGCCAGTAAGTCCTAGCGCTTGTAGTTGACCTAACGCGTCTTCGGCAAGCTGCGGCTGCACCATCGTATCTGCATCGCCATGATAAAGCCTAATCGGTAAATCATGCTGACTGGGATGGAGCGATACAAGGTCTGCAGTGGCAAAATAGCTGGATAAAATTAGCAGTCCAGCGAGAGGCTGTTCAAAGCTTAAGGCGGTTTGATAACAGACTGCACCGCCTTGAGAAAAGCCCGCTAAAATAATGCGTTTGCTGCTGATGCCTGCGGCCATTTGTTCTAAAATTATCGCCCTAATCGATGCAGCCGAGGCTAAAATCTGCGCCTCATCAATGGTTCGGTTGAGATCAATCGCTAAGATGTCATACCACGCGGGCATCACCATGCCGCCATTGATCGTCACAGGAATTGTCGGTGCATGCGGAAATATGAACCGCACCGCAAGATGCTCAGCAAGGCCAAGATGAGGTACCACGGGCACAAAATCATGTCCACTTGCGCCAAGACCATGTAGCCATATGATTACAGCGTCGGCGTCAGATGTGGGTTCTATAAGCTCACAGGATAATGCAGTCATAGCCAGCCCTCAAAACCACAAGCGTATAAGAAAAGACTAGCTGCTGCAAAGAATCAGGGCCATTGGCGAGAAAAATTGTGATCGAGATCGGGCTTGCTTTACCCTGCTTTACCCTGCGTTACCCTACTTTGCCGACACAGTAATGCTTGAGCATAAGAAAGCATAAAAGCTGAGCACAAAAAAGGCAGACATAACTGCCTCAAACTATTGATTTAACAACGTCGAGCAACGGCTACCGCAAGCGCTGAGCCATGCTCAACCATGAACAGCCACAGCTGTAGAATAGGCCCAGCTTGCGGCTCAGCCCTGTTGGCAGCGTCTTCCCTATGCGCTGCCTCATCATGCATAAAGCTTTGCAAGACAGCGGCAACCTCCGGCCATTGAGAGTGCGCCTGTAAAGTAGCAATTTGCTGTTGATAGTGCTGAACGACAAAGCGTTCAACGACATCAATGCTGGCAAACACTGCATTGGGGCCGGCTAATGCAGAAATAAACCCTAAGCACCAACCCGCTAGCCGCCATAAGATAATAAATACACTTTT
>JABSRR010000027.1 GCA_013215025.1 Pseudomonadales bacterium | reverse complement strand
GATAAGCAGCATTATGACGAAATGCTAGGTTTGCTGACGCCGATTGCGAAGGCCTTTATGACAGAGGTTGGCTTTGAGTCGGCAAACCTCGGCATGCAAATATTCGGCGGCCACGGCTTTATTAAAGAGTGGGGGCTGGAGCAAAATGTGCGCGATGCGCGGATTGCTATGTTATACGAGGGTACAACCGGTATTCAGGCCCTGGATTTACTTGGCCGTAAAGTTTTAGCCACGCAGGGTAAAACCTTGACTACCTTTATTAACGAGATTATTCAATTTTGCATGGAAAACAAAAATAACCCTGCATTAGCGGATTTCTTGCCAAGCCTTGAGGCTAAGGTAAAGGAGTGGGGCGAAATTACCATGGAAATTGGCGCCAAGGCGTTAAGCAATATGGAAGAAATTAACGCCGCCTGTGTGGATTACTTAATGTATTCAGGCTATGTCACCTATGCCTATTTCTGGGCCAAAGCGGCTGCGGTTGCGGCACAAAGCTTGGCTGAGGGTGATGCGGATGAGGCATTTTACCAAAGTAAAATCTACACCGCGCAATACTTCTTTCAGCGCTTGTTGCCACGCACCGAGTCACTCAAAACAACCATGTTGTCTGGCGTTGAAAACGTTCTCGATGAAGCTGTAAACCCATTTGTTTAATGCTTAACCTTGGCTGAGCCGCTTAGCATAGCCTAAGCAGGCTCGGGCCATACAATAAGGTCCTCTACTATGAATAGAGACGAAATGCTCACCACCATTGATGAGCAAAAAGTACTGGGCGGCTCTTGGCCCGGCATTCAACTGTATTATCCCCCGGTTAAATTCGCCACGCAGCATGATCGTTATGAGACCATGGATGAGGCTGCAAACCGTTTGCGCCGACGTGCACATGATACCCCGGCTAATACGCTGCTGTTTGACCTAGAGGATGGCTGTCAAAAAAAGGCAATGAGCCGAGATTTATTAAGGCAAGAGCTGCCCAACTTTCCTGCTGATCGTAAGTTTCAAATTGCCGTGCGGATTAACTCATTTCTGACTGAAGAGTATCAAGAAGATTTGAAAATGATTCGTGACTTGTCTGAATACATTGACGTGATTGTATTGGCCAAGGCAGGAGAGGTATATGGTGCGGCTGAAATTCGCGATTTGTCGGCATGGTTGGTTGGTGTAAATCCCAAAATCAGTATTCAGCCAATCTTTGAGCATCCTAAGTCGCTCAAGTTAGCGGCCGATATCATGCAATACCCAACCGTTAAGCATGTTATTTTTGGTATTCATGATTTCTCGAAGGCAATGGCTATTCACCTAACACCTGAGAACTGGATTCATGAGCTGCGTACCTATTTTCACATGATATTGCTTGAGGCGCGCATCGCCGGTAAAGGCGTGATTGGCGGAGTAGAGGTGCTGATTAATCAAAAGCCAATGCCTGAAGATTATATTGAGCCTGACGATGTACGACGCTGGCTAGATCTGCATGGCGATAGAGAGTCGCGGATAGTGCATAAGCATGCCGAAGAAGAAGCATTGATGGGCTTAACCGGTAAGCAGGTGATTCACCCTTTTCATATACATTTGTGTAAAACGGCGTTTACACCCTCGCCCAAACAGGTGGCTCGTAATACCCGTATTTTACAGGCGGCGATTGATGCTGATGCGCTACACGGTGGCGCGATAAAATTTGAGGGTGAAATGCTTGATCCGCCGATGTTCGGTAAAGCTTTGCAAACCCTTTTACGTGCTAATGCCTTAGGTGCCTTAGATAAAGATGATAAAGCCTTTGCGATGGACGTGTTGCGCATGTTGCCGCTGCAGGTTATCCGTGAAAACTGGCCATACGGGATTATTTGATCATGACAACGCCACTTGCTGCTACTGACGCTTGGCAATGGAATTTGCCAGCTACCTTAAATATTGGCGCCGCCTGTACCGATGCAGCGCTTGAAAACGGCTATGCTGACCGCATCGCGATGATTGTTGAAGATGATCAGCTAGGGCAAAGTCAATATACCTATGCAGAGCTGGCATCAGCCTCGAGCCGCTTTGCGCAAGCCCTGCTTAATCATGATGTTGCAGCTGGTGATCGTGTATTAGTGCGCTTGCCTAATTCATTAGCTTATCCAACAGCATTTTTTGGCACTATGAAAATGGGTGCGATTGCGGTGCCCACATCAACGCTGTTGGCTGCTTCAGAGGTTGAATATTTAGCTAAAGACTCGGGTGCTAAAGTGTTAGTGACAGCCAAGTCGATGTGGCCAGAGCTGAAAAGTTTTATCGAGTCTTATCAGGGTTTAGCGATTGTGTTTTTAGCCGGCCCAGGTGAGATGCCAAATTCTGATTGCAGCGCGACATTAGTTGATTTGGAGCACAGCTTGCAAAGCACGCACGAGCTGCAGCAGCTTGCGCAAACCGAGCCAAATGATCCGGCATATTTGGTCTATACCTCCGGTACCACAGGCTATCCAAAAGGCGTATTGCATGGCCATCGCTCGCTCTATGGTCGATTGCCGGCGAGCGAATATTGGTTTCAGTTTTTAGAGGATAATAGTCAAGGTCAAGAGCGTATTCTGCACTCTGGCAAGTTTAACTGGACCTATGTGCTTGGCTCGGCGTTGATGGATCCGCTGTTTCACGGTAAAACCGTTATTGTCTATGAGGGTAAAAACGATGCCGAGCTATGGCCAAGGCTGATCAAGCAATATGACTGCACAACCTTTATTGGTGTGCCGACTATTTATCGACAAATTATTCAAAAAACCGACATCTGCGGTGATGATTTACCAAGTTTAAAACATTGTATGAGCGCCGGTGAGCATTTGTCTGATGAAATGCTAATGGCCTGGCGTGAACGATTTGGTCGTGATGTTTATGAGGCGATAGGTATGTCTGAACTATCGTATTATATTTCACAGAACAAGTTTAATCCGATTCGCCCTGGCTCGGCCGGTTTTCCTCAGCCTGGCCACAATGTTACCTTGTTAGATGAAGCGCTGAAGGAGGTAGCCGTTGATGAAGAGGGGATGATTTGTATTCCTGATGATGATCCCGGGCTATTTCTAGAATATTGGCAGCTTGAAGAGGCAACCCAGCAGGCTAAGCATGACGGTTGGTTTTTTACCGGCGATTATGCGCGGCGCGATAACGATGGTTATATTTGGTTTCTGGGCCGTCGCGACGACATTATTAATACTTTTGGTTACCGCGTTTCGCCGCATGAAATTGAGCGAGTAATGAATACACATGAGGCTGTGGCAGAGTGTGTGGCGCTAGGTGAGGAAATTGCTAAAGATAAAATTATTGTTAGTCTCTGTGTGATTTTGTTGCCGGGGCAATCAGTCTCAGAAGAAGCGCTATTAGAGTTTGCAGAGGCTAATTTAGCAAAGTATAAAGCGCCGAAAAAAGTGTATTTAATGCAGGACTTTCCGCGTACTAAAAACAACAAGGTGATTCGTAAGCAGCTGGTCAAAGATATTGCCAGTGGCAGTTTACAAACCCTTTAACATGCAAAACAACTCTTTGATGAGAGTCACTTAAGGCAAGCTATGAACACTTACCGATCACGTCGCACCATGCTCTATGTGCCTGCACATATTGAAAAGCATATTGAAAAAGCGCGTTTACTACCGACCGACTCGATAATTTTCGATTTGCAGGAATCGGTGCCGCTGTCGCAAAAAGACATAGCGCGCGACACGCTGCAACAGTCTTTGCAAAATAGCGACTTTGGTTATTCTGAGAAAGTTATTCGTGTAAACCCATTGGTTAACGGCATTGGACAAAAAGATATTCAAGCTGTAGCGCAATTAGATGTAGATGCGATATTGTTTCCACGCGTTGAGTCAGCCGATAGCTTACGTGAATATATTCGTCTGTTAGATGAGGCAGGCGGTCAAGATAAGCACGTCATGGTAAATATTGAAAGTCCACTTGGCGTATTACGTAGTGAAGAAATTGCTGCCTGCTCTGACCGTATTGATGCGATTGTTATGGGCACGACCGATCTTGCTAATGAATTAAAGTTAAATCATACGATTGATCGCCTAGGCTTAATCGCGAGCTTAACACTGGCGATTTTAGCCGCGCGCGCACACGGCATTTGCATTATTGATGGCCCGCATCTGGATTTAAAAAATGTCAAAGCCTGTGAATTTGCTTGTCGACAAGCACGCGATTTGGGCTTCGATGGTAAGACAGTGATTCACCCTGTGCAGTTAACTTACAATAATGAGGCGTTTGCGCCACAGGAACAAGATATTGCATTGGCAAAACGTATATTGATTGCCTTAGAAGAGGCTGAGGCAAATAATAAAAGTGTAGCAGTTGTTGATGACCAATTGATCGAACCAAGCACACAAATTTGGGCTAAGCGGGTAATATCGATAGCCCAACATATTGAAAAGTTAAGTAAGTAGGTGAGNGATGTCTACAGCTAATAGCAGCAAGGCAGGGCAGGGCAACTTTTTTGAGGANTTCAGCATTGGCCAAGTTTTACATCACGCCACGCCTCGCACAATAACCGCAGGCGATGCTTCACTCTATACCGCGCTAACAGGTAGTCGATTTATCTTATCCAGCTCACAACAGGCGGCGCAAAGCATTGGCCATGATGCAGCTCTGGTTGATGATTTACTGTTGTTTCATATTGCCTTTGGCAAAACCGTCGACGATGTGTCGCTGAACGCAGTGGCGAATTTGGGCTATGCCGATATTCGCTTTATCACACCGGTATATATTGGCGATACTATCTCGGTTAGCTCAAGCGTAATTGGTTTACGTGAAAACCGCAACGGCAAGTCAGGCATTGTATATGTTGAGTCAGTTGCTCGTAACCAACATGATCAAACGGTGCTGCGATGGAATCGCTGGGTGATGGTGCATAAACGTGATGCGCAACATCCCACCGTGCCAAGCTCGGTGCCGGAGTTGCCAGAACAGGTGGCGCTGCAGCATTTACAGGTGCCAGAGCAGCTTGACTATAGTCAACTTTCGCTAGAGCTTTCAGGAAGCGCATATACCTTCGACGATTATGTTGAGGGCGAGATGATTGACCATATTGTTGGTATGACTATCGATGACAGTGATCACACCTTGGCGACAAAGCTGTATCAAAATAATGCTCGGGTTCATTTTGATCAGGTGCATATGCAAAACAGTCAGTTTAAGCAGCGCTTAATTTATGGCGGCCATATTATCTCTATTTGTCGAGCGCTCAGCTTTAACGGCTTAGCTAATGCTACCAATATCTTGGCGATCAATGGCGGTAGTCATCTGGCACCTACATTTGCCGGCGATACGATTTATGCACTGAGCCAGGTGGTAGAGAAAATAGACCTGCCAGGCAGAACCGACGTTGCGGCACTCAGATTAAATACTTGGGGGCTTAAGAATATTGCTGCTGAAGCGGTGCCCGAGATTTTTAATAAAGAAACAAAAAAATATCATGAAAACGTTGTGTTAGCGCTAGATTATACCGTTTTGATTCCTCGCTGACATAAATAATATAACCGTTAGGAGCTTATTATGAGCCAAGCCACACACCCTAAAGAAGCCCTTTTTTCAGGTGAAAAACCGTTTCCAATTATTCCAAGCTGTGAGCATTTTGCCGGCTCTGAAAAATTAATTCTGAAAGCCTTAGAAATGCAAGATAAGATTGGCCCAGTATTCGACATTACCTGTGATTGTGAAGATGGCGCTGCAACGGGTCAAGAGCAGGCACATGCAGAAATGGTTGTGAAAGTCTTGTCGAGTGATGCGAATAAGCATCATATGGCAGGCGTTAGAATTCATGATTTTTCTCATCCGCACTGGCAAAAAGATATCGACATTATTGTGCCAGGTATCGGCGACAAAGTTGCTTATATCACGCTGCCAAAATCAACAGAGTATGCACAAGTTAAAAGCATGATCGAATATCTGCAGACTAGCTGTGAAACGCATGGTGTATCGCGTGAGATTCCGGTGCACGTGCTAATAGAAACACATGGCGCTTTACGTGATATTCATCAAATTGCAACCCTGCCTTGGATTCAGGTGTTAGATTTTGGCATGATGGATTTCGTTTCAGGCCATCATGGCGCTATACCTGCTAGCTGTATGCGCAGCCCCGGCCAGTTTGATCATGAGCTATTGCGTCGCGCGAAAACCGAGGTTACCGCGGCGGCTCTGTGTAATGGTATTGTGCCAGCACACAATGTCACTTTGGACTTGAAAAGCCCATATCAAACCTTTGACGATGCCTCACGAGCGCGCAATGAATTTGGTTTTTTGCGCATGTGGAGTATCTATCCTACTCAAATTACCGCGATTGTTGACGCTATGAAGCCAGACTACTCAGAGGTGATTGATGGTGCCAATATTCTTATGGCGGCGCAGGATAAAGACTGGGGTCCTATTCAGTATCAAGGTGAGCTGCACGATCGTGCAACCTATCGTTACTATTGGGAGCTGCTACAAAAAGCAAAAATTACCAATATGCCTATTCCAGCTGAAGCAGAGCAGCGCTTTTTCGCGTAAATGTGAACATGCTTATGAATTGGCAGAGCAGTGCATAGCTTTTGCATTAGGCGACTGTACTAGCAAGCTGTTGCCCTTGCCTTGCAGTTGCCAATAGTCATTCTGATAGCCGAAGCCTGAAGCTGTGCGCATTTGTTGCAGGCTGTAGCGCTGGGATTGATACATCATGCTTGCAGTTTGCTGCTGTGGATCAAACTGCAGCTGCAACAGCGCGCCATTATCACAGCTGTAATCAATCCAAGCTGGGCCTGTAGACTGTTGCTGAGCTTGCTGGCAGGCAATAAATACAATCGGCACAGCAAGCATGGCTAGCGATTTTATTCGATTACGCCAAAGGCGATTATGCATTGATAAAGTCCTTTTCTAAGGGTCTGCAGCTTTGGCTAAGCAGCGTGCTTTTTACAGTAGCTTCACAGCTGACAACAGTGCTTACTCAGACACGGTAACGCTTACTCAGACACGGTAACGCCTTTCCAAAACGCCACATATCCTTTGATATGCGCTGCCCGAGGCTTAGGCTCGGCATAATACCATGCAGCATCAGGGTTGTGATGATCTTGAACCTGAATATCATAATAATTGGCCGTGCCTTTCCAGCCACAGCTGCTGGTTGTTGCTGACGCTGAAAAATACTGCATATTTACGTCGGCGGCAGGAAAATAGTGATTTCCTTCGACCACCACGGTATTGTCGCTTTGAGCGATGACGGTATCTTGCCATATTGCTTGCATATTAAGCCTCCAGTTGATGCAGCCATCTTTAACTTGTGTGCTAAAAAGCTAATAGCATGTGCAAACTCAGATCTGCTTTTATTGCATACGCTGAACAACCGCAGGGCGATGAGTGGCCCAAAGCACTAGCGCAATTAATGGCAGCTGCATGGCTACCCGTAACCATGCTGCCCAGTCAGGTAGGGTTTTGCCGAACATTGGGATGCGCTCAAGCGCCATATAAATATTGGCCGGCAGCACCGCCAATAAAAAGCAGGCGATCAACAGGCCGGTTAATGGGTGCTGTTTGTTTTGCAATAAGTAAAGCGCAAAGCCAAATTCCATCAGACCCGTCAGCCAGACCAGTTCAAGCGCATACGGCAGCGGGGTAATCCGAGCCAGCTCGCTGTCATAGATGAAGTGCATCAGCCCCGCGGCAAAAAAACCGACGCTCAGCAGATACACGGTCAGTTGCTTATAATGCTGGCTATTTCTGGACATCAGCTGAGGTTTGTTTTGCCATGGTGCGTGCAAAGAGTTGTGCAAACAGCGAATGCAGCATCGAAGGCATTAGTCGTTTTAATATCTCAACCGCATGGGCATCAAGGCCCACGACCAGACGCTGTTTTTTGCGTTTTACCGCACGGATAATTTTTTTTGCTAACAGCTCAGGCTCAATCGCAGTTTTTGCAGTGAGTTTGGCCAGCTGCTGTGTCAATTTGGGGTTATCCGAGTCTTCAATCGCCTTTTCAATGATGGCGGTGCGAACTGCGCCAGGGTGCACGCACATTACATGCACGCCGCTATGCTTAAGTTCGGCATATAGGCTTTCGCTTAAGCTGCGAACCGCACTTTTGGTTAAGCTATAGCCGGCTTGATATGGCAGACCCAAGAAGCCGGCAAGGCTTGAGATATTGATAATGCTGCCCTGGGTTTTCTCTAACGCAGGCAAAAAATAATGACTGCTATATATAACTGACCAGAGATTTACCCCAATAATTTTTTGCCAATGCTCCAACTGATAACTTTTGAATGCACGCGTGATGGTTAGCCCCGCGTTATTAAACAAGTAATCCACTTGCCCATGCTCAGCAATGACCGCATCAACCAATGCCTGCATTGCGGCTGCATCACTGACATCAGCGCAGTGTGTGCTAATACTTGGCTTGCTGCTAGTGTTGCTGTTCTCGGTGCTGCTTACATTGGTGCTGCTGAGGGTGCTTAGCTGCTGCTTCGCCTTGGCTAGGGCTTGACTGTCAATATCAACCAGCGCCACGCTAACTTGCTCGTCTAATAGCGCTGTTGCGATTGCCATACCTATGCCGCCAGCGCCGCCGGTAATCACTGCGGTCTTTGCCATAAGCTGCTCCTTGTTTATTGTTATTGCGTATGCATCGCTAACGACAAGCTTAAAGTTTATTTTTAGCTTTGTCGATTTCTAATAAAAGTGCGGGCAGTAATAACACGTCGAGCACAAAAGCGGCGATTAAAATCATTGCAGTGACGCCGCCTAATGCGCTGTTGGCAACAATTTTTGACAGCGATAAAATCCAGAACCCTGACGACAGTACCAAGGTGGTAATTACCAGTGCTGGACCAACTTGCTTGAAAGTAGAGCGAATCGCGGCTTCACTGTTAAAGTGATTTTGATGCAGCGCTTTTTTATATTTTGATAAGAAATGCACGGTATCATCAACCACGATTCCGATAGTAATGATAACCACGCAGGTAAGCCCTAAGCCTATTTCGCCTTTATAGATATACCAGGCGGCAAAGCCGAACGCGGCGGGCATTAAATTAGGGATGAGACTAATAACGCCGTAACGTACAGAGCGCAGCACCAGCAGTAAAATCATCGAAATAATGGTAAGAGCGACCACTGAGCCTTTAAGCGAACTGCTTAGGCTGTCCTCACTTAAGTGCGCCCAAATAATGCTCATCGACGCGCCGAGATGCTGCATATTGCTTGGTAAGTTTTCGGCCTGCCAGGCATTGATGCGTTGTTCGATCGCAATCAGCTGCTGAGTATCGATTGACGGCATCGATATGACTAACCGTGAGCGGGATTTATCGAGTGTGAGTTGATCATTTAAGTCGAGCCCAAACGGCAACGACATTTCATACATGAGAATATATTGCGCAATCAAGGCGCGATTTTCTGGAATGCGATAAAATTGCGGGTCACCGTTATGCATGGTTTGATTTAGGCGTTTCACCACATCGGCAAAGCTGTAGACGCTTTTAATTTCTGGCTGTGCGCGCAAGAACTCGGCAAATCGATCCAAATGCATCAGGTATGCTGGCTCGGCAATGCCATAGGCTTCGCCGGCGTCAAGATCATAATTGGCGGTGTATAGTGCGCCAAAGTGCTGATCAATATTGTTAGTATCGCTGCGAAAAATATGTGGCTCGTGAATCATCTCACTAAAGCGATCATTCAGCTGATTCCTAAAGCTTAAAAATACCGCCGCGATCGTTGCGAAGACCATAACTAGTAGCACTTTGCGCTGATGCGCAATTACCCAGTCACCCAGAGCAAGCATTAGGTTTTCCAGCCGATTCTCGCTGCTGCGGTGTGCCTTAAACGGTAAAATACTGACTAAACATGGCAATAGCGTGAGTGAAAATAGCCAGGATAAAAACGTACCAATCGCTGCCGCATTACCCAGGGCAACTGCCGGCGGTAAGTCATTAAAGTTTAAACTCAAAAAGCCTACCATGGTGGTAAGACTGGTCATGGATACGGCGAATAAATTGATCGATAAGCTGCGCTGGATGGCCTGTGCTTTTGCATGTTCGCGCAGCTCAACAAATAATTGGGTGAAAATATGAATGCAGTGGGCAACGGTAATGGTAATGCTGATAATCAAGGCGTTAATGGCTAGCATTGAGTATTCAATGCCGAACCATGCGCCAAGTCCTAAGGCGCTAATGCCGCCTAGCATCGCAACAATTAAGGAAACGAGTACCGAGTAAACACTTTTTAACAAGCCGCCAATCAGTATGAACATTAAGGCAAACATTAACGGCATCATTAATGAAACATCTTGAATCGCAATCAAGATATTGTGGTAATTTGACATCAGATTGCCGGTTTGACTGATATAAATATCAGGGTATTGCTGCTCTAGCTGCGCTTCTAAGGCGTAGCTTTGCTCAATCACGGCGTTGTGCAGATCTCGCGCATCGGCATCAACATTTAACGACATAATGATGGCTGCATGTTTGCCGTCGGGTGAGATCAGTCGGTTGCGAAGGCTCGCATCGTTAAGCGCAATGGCTTGCCGTTGCAATAGCTGCTGTGGTTGCTGCAAAACTGCCTGCGGGAATAAGTCTTCAACGATTAGCTCGTCATCGTCAGTAAAGGTGTGTTGATAATTGCTAACGCTGTCGACACGACGCACCCCAGTCATTAACCATGCCTGTTCCGTGGCATCGATAATCGCCTGCAGGTGATCAGCGCGAAACATATTGTCTTGCTTGGCCGATAGCATCATCACAATGCGAAAGTCTCGGCCGTAGGTTTCTTCGTAGGCAGCAAAGCGCTCAAATGGCGGGTGCCCGGGTTTAAAATAGCTGCGCGGCGAGGCGTCAAAGCTGAAGTGCTGCAGACCCAGCACGGAAAAAACGACCAGCGCTATTGAGCTAAGTGCGAGAAGAAAACGGCAGCGATAAATAAAAGCGATAAAGGCGTCGGCTGAAAACATAATGGCTAGACTGGCTTAAAAAGCAATCATCCTAGCCCAATCCCGCGCCGCTATCGAGTGACAGACTGTTTAGGATTTACAGGTCGAGGCCAAAAGCGACGATAAAACGATAGTCGTCTTGTTCCGGAATAACGCCATCATCATTGGCTTTAGGCAGCTCAGTGCGCTCCCAAACTAGTGAGAGATCGAGATCCACTAAGCTGGTAATGTCGAGATTAATGCCGGTGGTCATAAAGTGGGTGTAGCGGCCAGAGCGATCATTCACGAAATTCGCATTATAGTCGTGATATAGCTCAATATCTTTGTTGAAGTCCCATGAGATATTAGAGGTCACAACCCAAGCTGGAGTGCTTTCACGTTTGTCATCGTCATCGCTAACGCTATTAAAGCGAGTTTCTTGGTAAGCAGGGCCCATGATAATGCGCCACTCTAATGACGGTCGGTCGATCAGCTGGTAACCAAGGCCGGTACCAATATTGTACTTGTAGGCAATGTTTTGAAAATTATCGCTGAGATATTCACCAAACACCGGTCGCAAGAAGATTCTCTCACTGAGGAAAAAATCCCAGGCGGCTGAAGAGCGGCGGTTATCGGCGGTTGTGATATCGTCATTTTCGGTATAGTTAGCGCTGTAGTCGAAGACGAAGCGGTTGGCAATCGTTCGCCGCTGCACTTCTAGTTTTGTATTCAGGTCATATTGGTCAGAGTTGCCTTCACGATAGGTTGCGCCAAGCTGATACTGCACTGACCAGTGTAATCTCTCTTGCGGCCCGCCCGGGGTAATGGTCATGATCTGGCTAACTAAAAAAGGCTCGCCAGCAATGCTGCCCTCATCGCCATTAATCAGTAGGCGGCCCTCTCGATCAGTTTGGCCGTTCAGCCTGATTGCCATCGGCCCAGCCGAGCGCAACTGCTGCACATCTTCCCAATCAATCATCAAGGTATCGAGCACATCGGATTCAAATTCCATCTCTTCTTCATACATAGCGATGATATCGCCCTTTAGCCACTCACCAGAGACTAACTGTACCCAGTCCCAGTTTTCCTGTTCAGCAACGGGAGGTTCAAAGCTTTGTGCGTAAGCTGGAGCAGCTAGAATGGCCATAATGAGTGTTAACGTTAGTACCAAAGATGTTTGTGCAAATTTAAGCATTAGCGCATCTCTTCGCGGAGCTGGCGGATCACGTCAACCGTATTGGGCCGCTGTTGACGCCACTGGTAAAACGACTCGGCGGCTTGTTCAACCAACATACCGAGGCCGTCAGCTAGTTGGCTGCTGCCAAGTTCAGAGGCCCATGCAAGAAATACGGTGAGCTGTTTACCATACATCATATCGTAGCAGCAGCTATTAGGACCGACGATCGCCTTCGGTACAGGTGGTAATTCATCGGATAAGCTTGCCGAAGTGCCATTGATAATAATATCTGCAGCATGCCAAGGCAGTTCTTCAAAGCCCAAGCCTTCGATGTCGACTGAGTGGCCAAAAGCGGTAGCTAGCTGTTTTGCCTTGCTTGGGGTGCGATTGGCAATGAGGATGCGTTTCGGCTGCTGCTCGATTAGCGGGCCGAGAATGCCGCGAACTGCACCGCCAGCCCCCAGAATCACCACGTTGCGCTGCTTGATTTGCCAGCCATGATTGCTCATCATGTCTTGTATAATGCCTTGGCCATCGGTGTTGTCGCCGAGGATTGAGCCATCGGCTTGCGCAATCAGCGTATTTACCGCGCCCGCTTGGCGTGCGCGTTTAGTCAATGCGTTAGCATATTGGTAAGCTTCTAATTTAAATGGCACAGTAATGTTGAGTCCCCTGCCACCTGATTCAAAAAATGCCGTGCAAGCATCGTCAAAGCCATCAAGCGGCACCAGCTGTTTACTGTATTGCATTGCCTGAGCCGTTTCTGCGGCAAAGGCCGTGTGTATATCGGGCGACTTACTGTGTGCGATTGGGTTGCCAAATACGGCATAGCGCTGTGTCATATTAAACCCATTCTCTAGGTGTTTGCAGGGCCGCTAACAGTTTAGCTTCCTCACTATTCTCTGCTACCTGCCATTGATAGTCCCATTTTACGGTAGGTGGCAGCGACATCAGGATCGATTCGGTGCGGCCGCCGGATTGCAGTCCAAATAGTGTGCCGCGGTCAAATACTAAGTTGAACTCAACATAGCGGCCACGTCGATACAGCTGGTATTGTTTGTGTGCTTCGCTGAACGCTTGATTTTGCCGGCGCTCAACAATCGGCATATACGCTTTAACAAAGCTGTTACCTACAGACTGCATGAAAGCGAAGGACTGCTCAAAGCCTAAATCATTAAAGTCATCAAAAAATAACCCACCTAGACCACGCGCTTCTTGTCGATGCTTAAGAAAAAAATATTCGTCGCACCATTGCTTATAACGAGGATAATATTCAGCGCCAAAAGGCTCGCAGGCCTGTTTGGCGGTTTGATGCCAGTGCTTGGCATCTTCTTCGTATAAGTAATACGGGGTTAAATCATAGCCACCACCAAACCACCAAACAGGTTCGGCATCGGGTTTTTCTGCGATAAAAAAGCGAACATTAGCATGCGCAGTAGGAATTTTTGGATTATCGGGGTGCATCACTAACGATACGCCCATGGCTTGAAAGCTGCGACCAGCTAGCTCGGGTCGGTGCGCGGTGGCTGATGCAGGCATATCCTCGCCAAACACATGGGAAAAATTGACGCCGCCTTTTTCAAATATACGACCGTTGCGAATGACTCGGCTTATACCGCCGCCACCTTCGGGGCGATCCCACTGATCGGTTTCGAATTGTGCTGCGCCATCAAAGCTCTGCAATTGTTGACAAATTGATTGCTGTAGTGAAAGTAGATAGGTTTTGACATGGTCGATGTTGACGTCAGTCATAAATATTCCTGGTTATTTAGTGCCTTAAGATACGCTGGCTTTCGGCGTCAATTATACGGCTAGGGCGCAGCTCATTGCCAACGCTGCCTTGGCATATCTGTAATTGTTTCTGCTGCAGCGCCGCACGAAAATAGCGCCAAACTTGAAAAGCGTGTTTGGCAGGTTGCTTGCCCTGCGGGTTCAATGAGGTTGAAACTAATGGTGTGCCGCTTTGGTGGATTAATTGTTGCACCAGCTGATGTTCGCAGATGCGAACGGCTAGCTTAGCGTGCTGACCCATGATCCAGCTTGGCATTGCCCCAGGCTTTATATTAACCAGATAGCTCGTTACCCGCGGGCCTTGCTCTATCTGAATCGGCGAGCTTAGATAAGGCGCCAGCTGCGCATAGTTAGCAAATAGCACAATCACGCCTTTGGCTGGGTCGCGACGTTTCAACTGCAGGATTGTTTCAAACGCCCGCTGATTAAAGGGATCGCAGCCTAAACCCCAAACGGCTTCAGTAGGGTAGGCCAGAACGCCGCCTTGTTGCAAACAAAGTGCTGATTGAGAGACTGATAATGACATCGGGTAATTATACGCGATTCAATTCACCGCACCAAAGTATCCTCGAACTAGATGCGCCAAAACAAGCTGTGTTCATGACAAATCTCACCCGCCATCTCAAGCTGCATTAACTGCGCTGAAAGCTGTTCGGTGGGCAACTGGAATTGAGTCGACAAGGTATCAAAGTGGGTGGCTTGATAAGGCATCTCACTCAGCATTTTTAGCAGCTCTGGGTTTAAGTTTGCCGATGGCTGTTTATCGACGACATTCATGCTGAGCGCAATGTTTAAGTGCTGCAGAATATCCTCGGTGCTGGTGACTAAATTAGCACCCTGCTGAATCAAGTAATGGCAGCCTGCCGCCTTAGCATCGCTGATGCTACTCGGCAGCGCAAATAGCTCGCGGTTTTGCTCTATAGCGCAGCGCGCTGTGATTAGTGAGCCACTATTGCGGGCGGCCTCGATAATGCATACACCAAGGCTCAAACCGCTGATAAGTCGGTTGCGCCTTGGAAAGAACTCACGTCTAGGCGTGATGCCAGGGGCAAATTCCGATATGCAAGCACCTTGCTGAAAGGCCTGCTCAAATAGCTTGGCATTGGAGCGAGGGTAGATGTGGTCAAGACCATGCGCCATGACGGCCACCGTTTGCTGCTTAGCCGCCAGTGCACCAAGGTGCGCGCAGCTATCAACGCCAACGGCAAGACCGCTGCAAATGACTAAGCCAGCCTGTGCAAGCTGATGTGCAAAATTGTAAGCATGTTGCTGAGCTGCCTGGCTTGCCTTGCGTGCGCCAACGATGGCAAGCAAGGGCTTATTTAGGGCGTTAACATCCCCCTTTACATACAATACCAGAGGTGGATGGTGAATATGCCTTAACGGCTTAGGATATCTTCTGTCGAAGATAGGTATTATCGCGATACCTTGTTGTGCGCAGCGTTCTCTTTGCTGCTGAACTTCGATCACGATTGGGTGTGAAGAGCGTTTGCATTGGATAGCTAAAATTTGCTCGACAACGG